>JAHIZJ010000044.1 GCA_018814765.1 Patescibacteria group bacterium | reverse complement strand
GAGGAAGCATGCTGTGAGAGAGAGGCTTATATTCTAACAAATTGCTAAACATTGATCAAGAATAAAAAAATGGGGGGGGTAACAATAGTCACCCCCCGCCGTACGAATGTGTTAACTGTAAGGCTCTC
Organism: Patescibacteria group bacterium; assembly: GCA_018814765.1. Classification (GTDB taxonomy): domain Bacteria; phylum Patescibacteriota; class Patescibacteriia; order JAHIZJ01; family JAHIZJ01; genus JAHIZJ01. Next base: position 3,763 of record JAHIZJ010000044.1, on the reverse strand, counting down.
CCCACAACCCAACGATCAGTACTACCACACACGACTCACAGCCAACACTCCACTTACTATATTACAAGGCTGTGAATATATGTCAATAACTTCTTTACATATTATGCTGGCAATGGAAAGCTAAGGCTTTCCGTTACACAACACTTCTTAAAAAAATATTGTGTAACGGAGGCCTTAAGGCCTCCATATTACGTGTATAAAGAAAAGGAGGCTCGGATGTCCGAACCTCGTGGTTGTGATAGTGGTTGTATGTTGCCTTGCTACGTAGCCACTCCCTTGGCATAGAGCGTCGGAACACTAGTGAATGCCTGCCATCCAGGATAGACAGCTCTCTTACCAAGCAGTCGTTCGATCCAGAACAGGCGGTTGTATTTCGCTCCCCTGTCTGAACGGGCTACAGAGCCCGGCTTGATAAAGCCAGAACCAAGCGCTACAGCCAGGTCAGCATACTCAGCACCCTCAGTGTCACCGCTCCGTTGGCTCACACAGGTAGTCATACCATGAGCATGAGCCATCTCGCCAGCCCGTTTCGCCCGAGTAACAGTGCCGATCTGATTCGTCTTGACCAGGAGGCAGTTTGCGAATCGGTTATTCGGCGGCAAGTTCTGGGCCAATAGTCTCCGGTTAGTACAGAAAACATCGTCACCGACCAACTGAATCCGGTTACCCAAATGGTTGTGCATCATCTGCCAGGTATCCAGGTCCCCTTCAGCCGCACCATCCTCGATACTGAAGATCGGGTACTTATCCACCAGATCTTCCAAGTAATTAACCAACCCGGCGCCATCAAGCGGATCACCCGAAGGTTCAATCGCATATTGCCCGCCCTCAAAGAAGGTTGAGGCAGCCGTATCTAGAACAAAGCAGATTTGCTCGCCCAGTGTATACCCGGCTTTCTCAACAGCTTGCGCTCCGAAATCAAGCGCTTCCCGATTCGACTCAAGGTTGGGCGCAAATCCGCCTTCATCACCAACTGTTGTGGGGTGACCCTCCTTTTTGAGGAGATCGGCCAGTGTGTGGAAACACTCCACCAGCCAGCGCACTGCTTCGGCAAAGGTGGGCGCTCCGACCGGTGCCCACATAAATTCCTGAATTCTGAGACTATTGCCAGCATGCATCCCGCCGTCAAAGAACTTGCAGAACGGAACCGGTAGACGACAAGCGGTGGGGCCGCCCAGGAACTCAAAGAGCTCCTGCCCCCTGCTCCTGGCAGCCGCCCTGGCCACCGCGTAGGAAACCGCCGTGGTCGAGTTGGCACCAATCTCACCTAGGTTACCTGAGGTATCGATTGCACACATGGCGCCATCGACCGCCATCAAATCGAATGGTGACATTCCAATAAGCACCTTGGCGATCCTCGTATTGATCGCCTCAACCGCACCGAGCACTCCCTTGCCCCGATAACGCGCCCGATCGCCATCTCTCTTTTCGTGCTGTTCACCCTCTCCGGTTGATGCACCGGACGGTGATATGGCGTACTCTTTGGTTCCGTCCGAGAGTTCCACCATAGCCATGGTGGTTGGGTTCGGACGAGAATCAATCCCCTCCATCCCAACAACTTTACTGATCACTACATCCATAGAGCGCTTCCTCCTCTCCAGAAATACAGACTTCAATGAACAATGTTGACCACTTATCAACCATCAAACCTTATTAAAATAAGCTTAATGTGTCAATCGCTATTTCCACAGTAAAAAACTGTAGTCTACCCAAAGAAAAAGAGGGCGACTCAGGTCACCCTCTGGGCAGTGGCGCTTACTCACTTAACGGGAGGGGCGTCTCGTTAAGAGAATGTGGTCGCCAACTAAACGATGCTGTGCATCGGTATACCCCGTTTGAGGTAATCAGCCCCGAGGGGGGCGCGCAGCGGCGCGCCCCCCTACCGCCTGAATGTATCGACTATGAGACCCTCCCAACAACCCGTAAGACACCGATTGTCTCACACTCGACACCTCATTTTAATAATACAAACTCACAATAACAAGTCAAGTAAAAAAAGAGGGTGAAATCAGTCACGCCCTGCACAGAAGTGCAAAGTATGTGATTCACCCTCACGATAGTACAGTGAACGAAAGTCCACTCCTATTGCGCGATCTTCTAGCGCTAGGAGCGGTTCCCGGTCGTCCACTTCGCGGGATTGCCGGCGGCCATCTTCTCCGTCCTTCGATACGGCGTGATCGTATTACGCGCGTTCCTCGTGCTCATCGAGCCCTTCTCTTCGATTCGAGATACAAGTCCGTAGTCCATCTCCAGTACCTCCTGTGTTCACGGGCCTACGGTCACTGCCACCCATATTGAGGTCAACCCAATAAATAGATGGCTATTCCATGTTTAATTATACACAATTATCGCTTTTTTTCAATCTTCTTATCCACATAATAAAAGAACCAGACTAGCTGGTGTATTTAAAATAGTTTTTAATTCTAAATTATAAATTTTGAATTATTGATAGCAACAGCACACATCCCAAACCTCTCCCGCTCTATAGTCACATCCTTGTATTGGGTTTTCCTGATCAGTAATATCAATACCATCACTGCCAGTACATACTTTTGCGTACTCTTCTGCAACACCACCTGCCATACATTCTCCTCGCGTATACTCTTGATCCAAGCATCTTTGCTCACAAGAGTCTTTGCTTCGTTCTGCACTAGTCTTGATGCTGGTGATAATCCCCGAAACACTTTCCTCCTGTGTGTAATAGTAAATACCAGCTATTATAATTGCTGCGATAATAATGATAATGATTGTGCCTCGCTGACTCATAATTTCTTTATCATTAAAGTAGTAATATCGTTTAAGGAATCAACAATTAAATCCGCTTTTGATAAATTTTGTTCTGGCACGTACTGGTTACGTATGGCAATACATTTACAGCCGGCTTTTTTGGCTGCCTTAATCCCATTGTTAGCATCTTCTAAAACTACACACTCTGACGGATCTAAAACTAATTTCTTGGCAGCTAGCTGATACACTTCCGGATTGGGCTTACCTTTTTTAATATCTTCAGCGGCCACAACCTCAGGAAAAAGATGAAGCAATTCAAATTTACCTAAGACCAGATGGATAAGCTTCTTTGTGGCAGATGAAGCAATTGCTAATTTATAATCATGCTCCCGAAAAAGTTTTATCGATTCTTTGACGCCCGGCAATAACTCCAGCTTGTCTTGGGCTAGCTGAAAAAATATTTCTTCGCGTCTTTGATGGATTTCCTCCGGACTGGCTTTTATTTTATATTGCTTTACCAGGATTTCCATTACATCGATGACTCGCCTACCCAGAAGACTGGCCTTAAGCTTATCGGATAAATTTACTTTATCTTGTTGGACGCCGTATTCAGCAAAAACCATATCTGAGGCCTGAACATGCAGTCCGATTGAATTTATTATCACATCGTCTAGGTCGTATATGATTCCCTTGATCATGAGTGGCTCTTATTTATTTCAATATAAGTATAGCATCATTATTAGAAAACCACCTCTTTACCAAAGTATTTCATGTCCCCGGTTCTGGCTATCACGTTGGCTTCTTCTAAATCAATAGCATAATGATCTGCGATTCTTACTATCATGAAAAAAAGATCTGTCAGCTCATCAGCGATATTTTCTTTTGTTGTCTTATACACTTCCTGCTCCTCTCTTTCTTTGTGATAATACTTTTCCTGGACCATCACATGCTTGGCCAAATCACCCACCTGTTTTGATAGCTCGATCATTGAACCTTCGATACCCCAAGGTTTTTGTTCCACTTTATCAAACTCTTT
>JAHIZJ010000043.1 GCA_018814765.1 Patescibacteria group bacterium | reverse complement strand
TTGGCTGGATCGAGATTAGGCTTCTTCAGCGGCGTCCGGATCGGGCTCTTCTGCACCATCCGTTTTGACAGGCTGTTTGGGAATAATGAAGAGAATGTCATCATCATCACCGATGACAACATCAGGGCCTACTTCGCCTTGCATGCTTGTGATGACGTCCTGGGTCTCAGGGTCAAATGTAACCCCTGCTGCTTTGATAACATCCACAGCATTTGGTTTGTTGCCTTCGAGTGCTGAATCCTTGAGCTCCGTCACTACCACCACCTTAAAAGCCAACTTTCACCTCCCATGTAAAAAAGTCTTCCATCACACCCACCACCATACCGTGTGGTGGTATAAAAAAAAGAACAACCTTAATATAATCATGGTTGTATATATATGTCAACTGATATATTTTATCAAAAATTACCGCCCTTGGCGGAGTCAGCTTATTGAAGAACATGCAAATAGGTTATTATAATTCATCAAAAATACACCACTATCTGTCACCCCGGACCGCGATCCGGGGTCTCCAGAGTGTTGGTGACAATTGGTGATGCCGAATCAAGTTCGGCATGACAGTTTGGGTGGCGGTGATTGTTTGTATCTCATGAGCAGAAAGGGTGAAACAAAAAGATAGAAAAAGCCAGCTTCTGGCTTTATATTCTATTACTGATTTAATTCTTATCCAAAGCCTCATTAACCAGTCGATCCGCTACTTTGTTTTGTAATATTAATAAAGTTTTTTATTATGGTTTTTCCGCTAGAGCCAGACATTTCAGGATGAAACTGCAGTCCATATATGGGTTTGTCTTTATGCTTCATAGCTTCATTTTCACAGGAACTAGACCTGGCTAATAGTTTAAAATCATTTGGGAGAGTAATGTATTTAATATGTTCTTCACGAAATTTGGTTCGGTTTTTAACATCATTCAAAATATCATTACTCGAAATTATTTCAATTACTTCTTCTTTTTTAATTTCCGGACTATCCTTTATTTCTGAGCCATATAGCAGTCCAATAACCTGATGGCCATGACAAATGCCCAATACGGGAATGTTAATAGATTTAATAAACTCAAAACGTTTTACGTATTTTGGTATGTTAATTTGTTTACGAAATACAAGTCCTCCAGATATAATAACTCCTGAAAAAGCTTCAAAATCAATTTTTTCCAAATTTTCGTTGTTTATTACATTACAGGAAACACCAAGCTCTTTAATGGTCTGTGCAATGTCATCGATGTAGTTGGATCCACAGTCAATAATGCAAATCATTTCGTTTTTGTTAATATCCATTTGCTCACTCGGTTGGCACTCTTTTCGGGAGTACTTATAGATGTATTAAATATTTTGTAATTATTGTTACGATAATACTTACGCATTTTTTTAGCGTACTCAATGTTATTCCTTATGTTATCCTGTACAGATTCACCTGTAATACGACGTAATTGTCTTTTCTTGGTAGGTGTATTAAATCTCAATTTAAGTCGTTTGGCTATAACTTTTTGGCTGGCATCTAGTAAGCAGAATTTCGGCAACAGGTCTCTCATTGATTTTCTCATCTGAAATATTTCTTCAGGCCTTGTGTGCCCACATACAATCGTAGTTATATTCTTTTTTACTATAGTACAAGCTTGCTTGATAAAATGGCGTGTTTCTCTCTGCCGCCATTTACTGTCAACCTCCGTTGGTACGCCCCTTGAGTCAAGATCAAAAACTGTATAACCGGATCCTAAAAGCATCTTTAAGTACTTAACAATACTGCTTTTTCCCGTACCTGAAACACCCGAAACAAATATAATTCGTCGCGTTTTCTTAGACATTTTTATCCAAAGCCTCATTTACCAAACGATCCGCCGCCTTGTTTTGCTCACGGGATATAGCAAAAAACTCAACTTTTTTAAATTGCTGTACCAGGTTCCACGCCTTTACGAACAACGGACTAAGGCCTTGATTCTTTACTTTATATTTTAGCTTCAGCTGGTTAACGACCAGCTCACTATCCAGATAGCACTTTAAGTCTTCGGCGCCTAGGTCTTTGGCCCGTTCTAACCCCTTTATAATGGCTTGGTATTCAGCTTGGTTGTTTGTTGTGTCTCCAATGCATTCTGAAATAGTATTCACTATTACCTTATTTGGATCATACAAAAAAACCCCAACTGCTGCCGGACCCGGATTTCCCCTGGCCCCTCCATCTGAATAAATGATTAACTTTTCATACTTCATAAATAATTCTTTCTAAATTTAAAATTCTGAATTATTAATTATGATTTCGCTTCCCATATATATTGAAGATACATTGTATCTGTTAACAATTCAATTGGCGCCCAGTTATCAGTCAGAAGCCTTTTGCCGGTTGGTTTATACAGTTCGATTTTGGGAATCACTTCCCGTGCTATTTTACTGATCACATCTGGGTAGTCCGGACTATCAAAATCTATGGAATGACCACTTCCGGTAACCATATAATTCATTGAGCCTTCAACTGATGCTGTATATACGTATGGATATACCTCCGCTAAAGTTTCTAAAAAAGCTACCAATAATCGTGAGTCGGGTTGAGTAGCACCAATGTTAATACTGATTACCCCATTGTCTGTTAATCTCTCTGATGTTAGCTGAAAGAACTCCTGAGTGGTTAAATGAAATGGAATGTTAGTCTGATTCTCATAAGCATCAACAATTATTACATCATACTTTGTATCATTCTGGTATAGATATGTCCGTCCATCAGCGATATGAATATTAATCGGCTGATCACCTAGTCCAAAAAATTTACGCCCAGCCTCTACCAGCATAGGATCAACGTCAACTCCATCCATGATTAGCCTATATTCGTCTGAATAAATCTCGTCATACAGCCTACTAATAGCTCCACCGGCAACTCCAATAATCATCACTTTTAAATCTTCACCCTTTTCTTTGATAGCTGGGGGCAATAAGGTGCAAAAATCAAAATATTTCCCAGTTAAAATAGAATCAAATCGCTGGGATGTTTGAGTACCAAAACCGGCGCTAGTTACTAGCCTCCGCTCTTCTGGAGTATCAATTACCTGAATAAATTGATAGGGTGACTCCTTCTCATAAACAACACCGGCACGAGGACGGATTAGTCCATTTTCAAAAAATATGTTATATGAAGTAAATATGAAATACAAGACAATGGGAAGGAGCAAAAATATATACAGAAGAATCCTTCTTTGCCCTATTGCACTTAATAAGATAAGGATAAAAGCTGAGCAATGTATAGTCTCATGGGTGCCCAAATATGGAACAGCCAGAAAAGCAGTCGTAAATGTACCGACAATACTACCTGCTGTCGACCAAGCATAGAGTGACCCGGCTGAAGAGCCGGTCGTTTCTACTCTCTGATTAAATAAGCGGACAGCAAACGGACTAACAATCCCAAGTAAAAATGCCGGTATAAAAAATAATACAACGATAACAGTAAACGACCCGATGATTATGCTATTACTATAACTATTCGTGCTTATAACAAGAAAAGGAGTAAGTAATCTAAACAATAATGGTATGAATGATACAAATAAACCAGCCACTAGAACAACCCTCATTAACAATCGGAATTCGGGCCGACGATCAGCCAGCTTTCCACCCAGCCAATAACCCAATGCCAGGGCCAATAGGATGATTCCGATAATATTTGCCCAGACAAAAATACTGGCCCCAAAATATGGTGCAAATAATCGTGATGCAGTTAGCTCAAGTACCAAAATAATAAACCCTGTACCAAAAACAAATATTTTGAGATAGCTATGTTGTGACTTAGTCATTGTGGCGCTTTAGGTCAACAATCTTTAATTGCAGTTCGCGATTACCATTCCATTCATTGACCCCCAGCTCATAAACCACATCAAGCTTGTCTTTGATTTTTAGCTTGTCTGCCCACTCACCAAAACCAAACCCAATAAGGCGTCGTGTAACCATAGAATCTTCTCTTAACAACAGTCTTAAATGCTTTTGGTTGTTGCCCACTCGGTTCCATTCAAGCACTTCTACATTATAATTAACGAACCTAGGAACAGGGTTACCCTCTCCAAAAGGAGCAAAGTCATCCAAGGCTTCAACTAACGACCAGTCTGACTGTTCAAATGTAAGCTGGGTATCAATAGTTAACTCTGGGATTAATGCATCGGTTTTTAGTTCTTTTTCAGCAATTTTTTCCATAGCTTTCTTAAATTCTTCTACGGTATCATTTTTCTTTAAGGAAAAACCACAGGCCTGTCGGTGCCCTCCATAACGATCCAGCAGATGTTCAACCTGCTTCAAGCCATTCGTTATATGAAATTCAGGCAAGCTTCGGCCTGAACCTATAGTAATGTTATCACGTTGTCCAATAATTATTGTTGGACGGTGGTATTTGTCCATAATTCGAGAAGCTACCAACCCTACCAGACCGGCTGGCCAGTCTTTATTCTGTGCAAATAGTATTTTTCTGTCCGGAGTCATTTCGCCGATTTGAGCCAGGGCGTCTTTGGTCATCTTTTCCGTGATGTTCTGTCGTTCTTGGTTGAGCTTATTGAGACTGACCGCATATTTATCCGCATCTTCCTGTAATCCACTCATAATCAGTCGGTAGGCTGTATTAGCATGATCAACTCGTCCCGCTGCATTGATCCTTGGTACCAGCTGAAAAGCAACTGATCGACAATTTATCTTTTCAGGCGTAAGATTCATAACTTTATATAGCTCTTGGAGACCCAAGCGCCGTGATTTTTGTAGTACTATCAGACCATATTTGGTCAGTGTTCTGTTTTCGCCTACAAGTGATACATAGTCACCAATTGTGCCGATAGCCACCAGGTCCATTAGCCATTTTTCATGTGTCTCTCTCATTTTCTTTGTACGCAAGAGTGCTTGGGCTAGTTTAAATGCCACACCTGCACCTGATAGTTTTTTAAAAGGGTATGAATCATCTTCTATCATGGGATTGATAATGCTATACGCCGGAGGTAATTTTTCGTGGGGCATGTGATGATCTGTTATAATGACTTCAATGCCCAGTTCATTAGCCAATTCGATTTCTTCAACGTTAGAAGTGCCACAATCTACAGTAACAATAAGCTGTACTTTTTTTTCTGCAAATTCTTTAATCGCCTTTGTATTCAAGCCATATCCATCGATTTCACGATGAGGTAAATAAACATCTATATCAGCACCCGGACTAATAATTTTCAATACACTAACTAAAACTGCCGCCCCACTAACACCGTCAGCATCATAATCACCATGTACAATAATTTTTTCCTTACCCTTAAGGGCCTTGATTATTCGCTGAACACTTTTTGACATATCTTTAAACAAAAACGGATCATGAACATCCTGACTATAATCTGGATGTAGAAATTCATCTATTTTAACCTGTGTTTTAAGATTACGATTATAAAGCAATTGTAAAACAACCGGATTAATCTCCGGGAATGAGTCTTGATGTGTTTTTGAAATAGGATCAACTATTGTCCAACGATGTTCCATACAGTCACCTTATCATTTATTGTCTTCTGTGCGTTTATAATTTTGCAATCTTTAGGGCTTAGCGCAATAGTTGCTAAAAATTGATTTTACTCCAGCACAAGTAGTCTGACAATTAGAGGACTCATTTTCCAAGCAAGTGCTAAGATGATACCACTTTCCTGTTACTTTGTTAGCAGAATCACCTGACCGTGAACAGATTTCCTTACTATCGGCTTTATAATAACAATAATAATAGCGTAAACCATTTTTACAAAAACAGCCTGTTGTGTTATTTATCGGGTCGGTAGGAAGTTCATCTAGAAAGCCCTCTGAAATCAGCTTAGCTAATGGATTTCCCATTTTTATATACTCATTCGAGCCCCACCACTCATCAGTACTAAAGCCCTCACCTTCGGGGTAAGTACCATATTTTTGGTAGTATTCAATCAAAGCAATGTTCAATTTATTCAAATCATCCAACCTGGCTTGATCTCGGTTAATTAGTCCTGTTCTTTGTACTATTACTAAGCCAATAATAGTTCCAATAGCGACAACCAGGAGAATGGCTAACACCGTAAGGGCAGCTAATCCTTGATTATTTTTAATTATTTGTCTTATATTTATCATGTATAAATTATATCAAAGCCAGCCTATCGCAACAAGTTCATATCATTTCTTTTTCATTAGATGCTGCTCAACTTTTTTTAAAAGCATTTTATAATTATGATGATTAAAAATTTTATTTGCCTCATTGAAAGAGCACCATTTGTATTTTGTATGTTCACCAGAAAGTTTTATCTTATCTTGCGTAAATCCTAAAAAGAAGGTTACAGTTCTTTTTATATTGATACCCTCCGCCCTGAAGCTGTAATTGATTATCTCCTTAAAAGTGCGATCTATTTTTATATTTTTTGTACCGATTTCTTCTTTTAGCTCACGTCTGGCGGTAGTCACCTCTGACTCTCCTTTTTCTATTCCACCTTTTGAATATTCCCAATGACCAAATCTTTTTTTATAAAGAAGTAATACTTTTCCGTTTTTTGAATTAACAACTATCACTCCAGCTGCAGTACTGTGCTTTGTTTTCATGTTTATTTTTTCAAGAAATTTAAAGTAGCACGAGCAATAATATACTCTTCATATGTTGGTATTACTAACATCTTGGTTTCCTTGGGCAATCTAATTCCTTTGAGGACAAGACTCCTTATTGTGCTATTTCGTTCACCAATACCGGCCGTAAAAACAATTGCATCAGTCCGTGGTAATCGAGCCAAGTATGAACCTAAATACTTTTGTATACGATAAACCAAAACATCAATAGCGGTTTTTGCTTGTTGTCGTACTTTGGGATTGTATTTCTTTTTAGAAGTGAATCCTGGAACTTTATAACCTGCTACGATAAGAACCTCTCTTAAGTCAGAACTAATGCCACTTAATCCTTTCCAACCTGACTCCTTGTTTAGTAAATGTTGGACTTGTTGGGTTGATAGCTTTATCTGATTTATCAAATAAAGCACAATAGCCGGGTCTATATCACCACACCTAGTCGCCATAACCAACCCTTCTAGTGGAGTAAAGCCCATGGTGGTATCAATTGACTTACCCTTCATTATGGCTGTTAGGCTACATCCACTACCCAAATGGCAGGTAATCAAATTCAATTTACTTAACGGGCGTTTTAATTTTAAAGCAGCCCGTTCAGCTACATATTGATGTGATAAACCATGAAAACCGTATTTCCTAATATTGTGCTGGGTGTAGTATTTGTTAGGCAGTGCGTATAAATATGATTCGGGCTTCAAGGTGGCATGAAAAGCCGTATCAAAATGTACAACATTTTTTATACCTGGCAGTAATCGAATACAGGCTTTGATCCCGGCAACGTTGGCTGGATTATGCAAAGGCGCCATAACCGAACACTCTTCAATTTGCTTAAGGATGGCCTTATTTACCAACATTGGCCTGGTCAGCTTCTTTCCACCATGAACCACCCTATGTCCTACAATACCTACTTCCAAACCAAGCAGCTCTATCACTCCCAATACTAGGTGGATTGCGTTTGTGTGACTGATCACACCCTTTGGATAATCGATGTGGACAGGCTTAAGCTTGCCCTCTTGGTATTGAATAAACGAGTCTTTTAAGCCTATACGCTCAACAATGCCATTGAGCTTTACTTTCAATCCATGACTGGATAAAAGTGAAAACTTCAAAGTAGCACTACCCGAATTAATCACCAAAATGTATTTGTGTTTGCTATTCATTATCTAATAATTAGTTTAATTCTTTCCGCCTCCTGTGTTACTATTTCCGAGTCATATTCACCAGCGTGAGCTGTGGTACCTGCGTAGACAGGTTTTTTTGCATCTAGGTGTAGATTTAGCACCATCCCCTTTGCTGAAAAGTGGTTTATATATATATGGAACCTTGGATACGGAGTACGGCGCAACTGTCTGATATAGCTAGCCTCACCTGTATTACGATTATGTTGCTCAAAGTAACCACAACGTCGTAGAAGCGATCGCTGATTCTCTCTGAGAGGTTGGTCAATATTTATCTTCATAATTCACTCCCAACATGTACAGTACCTCTTCCCTTGCCTTTTATCCCAGCTGCGTTCCCCTCGTCTGTGTCTATTTGGAATGATAGACTATCTATGTTCTCACGACTGCGTACCACAACCTGATTAAACACTACAGAGCGTTTACCTGGAATATGAACACTTACTCTGTCCATGTGTTTCAGGCCATATTTTTTAGCTAGGGCGGGCTGTATGTGTAGGTGTCGGCGTGCAATAATAACTCCATTTTTTATTTTTACCGATCCACGTGGCCCCACAAGCTGAACACCCCCCTTGGTTCCCCTTAAGTCGCCAGATGTTCGTAACATAGCCGTTATACCCAATTTGAAAGAATCAGTTATGGATATTTCCAGCTGTGTCTTTGGTCTAGTGGGACCCACAATTCTTACATTTGAAAGAGTTCCTTTTGGCCCTAAAATATTTACTGTCTTATAAGCGGCATACTGGTTCGGTTGTGATACGGGTCTCAGGGGTTTGAGCTTAAAATTCTTACCAAATAGTTTAGTCAGATCATTTTCAGAAAGATGTATATGTCGAGCTGATACTTCAACTAGCGTAGAAAAATTTTTTATCATAATTAAAATAATTAATAGTATTAAAGAAGCCTAACCTTTGATATAATTCTTCATTGACGCCTTCATATGCTTAATAGACATAAGACCTTCCTGGGGTCCAGTGGTAGTTATTACTGCAGAACTGTTAACAGATGCTATGCGCAATGATTTTGTTATGTCACCTTTAAACATCTTTAGCCCGGCTATAAAAGTCGACCCAAAAGCATCTCCCGCACCGGTTGTATTAACCGCTTTTTTCTTTATAGCCGGCTCTCTGAAAAGAGTTTTACCGTCATACGCATATGCTCCGCGATCACCGTTAGTTATAACAACAACTTTTGGCCCCCAAGATATTAGTGTTTTTAAGAGTGTCCAAGGGTTGTTGATACCTGGCATTTTACCTTTATCAGAATAAACTAACTCCGTGGCCTCATCTTTATTTAGTATCAAAACTTCAGTTTGTTTTAACAAGAAACTTAACCCACGTCGCCCTTTTTTCAGCTGAGTTTCACCTGGGTTCCAGGCAAGTTTTTTCTTAGAATTTTTGGCCAAGTACTTTGCCAAATTACGGAGAGTCTCCCGCCAATAAGTGCCGGTTAACGAGGAAACATAAAACCACTTCGTTCGCGCTCGGCTCAATTCAGTCAGCGTCATTTTCATATTATTATTTGCCCCACGGTGTAAAAAAGCGATATGCTCATTGCCCGGCTGATGAATAATTATGAAAGAGATACCCGTCCTGTCTTTTGTGTCTCGCTCGATAAATTTTGTGTTAACCTTCTCGTCAGTTAGTTCGCTTTGGATTGCATCACCATCACGATCCAGTCCAAGACGAATAAATGAAGCCACCTTTAAACCTAGGCGGGCAAAACTTACAGCTGTATTACATGCCCCTCCACCCATTGTAAAACACAACGATAATGGGGTTACTTTTGCTCCATACTCAAAACCAAGTAGTTTCTGTCTAAGTAAATCACTTGGATTGGAAACTACTACTCCGGCATCGGAATAAAACATTATATCACGGGTGGCTCCTCCAATTGTTACTACATCATGGTTACGTTGAAACATTTTTTTCTTTTTTACCCTGAAGGAAATTGGCAAAGCGATTTATTGCTCATTTCTTTCAGGTTTTTTATCTTATAGTAGGCTAAAATTGTTGGAGTAATATCGTTTATTGCGCCTGATTTTTTTATTTTCGTATTTTTGTACTTATCGGATACGGCAATAAATGGTACTGGGTTGGAGGTATGGTTTGTATGAACTTCACCAGTTTTTATATTTATCATTTCATCAGCATTTCCATGATCAGCTGTAATAAAAACTGCCCCCTTCTTGGCTAATACAGACTTGGTAATTTTACCGACACATTCATCCACAACTTCGACTGCACTGATGGCAGCATTTAGATTTCCTGTATGTCCAACCATGTCTGCATTAGCAAAATTTACACAATAAAAATCGTATACCTGAGAATTTATATTATTAACGATAACTTGGGTAATTTGATTTGCACTCATGGCCGGTTTCATGTCATAAGACTTAACAGAGGGTGAGGGAATTAATATTCTATCTTCTCCTGCAACCGGATCAGCATATCCACCATTAAGAAAATATGTAATATGGGCGTACTTTTCTGACTCTGATATGTACAGTTGTTTATGATCCTTGAGCGCCATAGGCAGAGTTCCTTTGAGGTCTACACTCGGGTAAGCAGTTAATATTCCCGGTAAATCAGGGCCAAAGTCAGTCATTGCTATGAAACGTAATCCTTTTGGGATTTTACTACGCTTGAATCCATCAAAATCCGGTTGGACAAAAGCTTTTGTCAGCTGTCGAGTCCTATCAGATCGTAAATTGAAATATATTATCGAATCATTTTCACTAATAACACATACCGGCTTACCTTTATTAGTAATAACAGTTGGGCTGATAAATTCATCGCTCTCACCACGATTATAGGCTGTAACAATGGCTTTTTCTGGACTCTCATTTTTTATCCCACGCCCAGATACAATTACGTCATAGGCGCTTTCAGTTCTATCCCAGACCTTTTTCCTATCCATGGCATAAAATCTGCCTTGTATACTGGCAATCTTTACGCATGGAAACCGTTTAAGGGATTGATTTAAATCTTTCAAAAAACCAATAGATGAGTATTGCGGGGAATCACGTCCATCTGTGAACAAATGTATGACAATTTTTTCAACTTTAGCTTCATCAGCCATTGTTAATAAAGCTAAAAGATGATCCGGATCGCTGTGCGCACTTTGCTCACCCGAAAGCAGTCCCATCAGATGAAGAGTCGAATCATTTCGCTTGACGTGCCCTATGGCTTCATGGAAGGCAGGATTTTTAAAAAATGTACCATCGGTGATAGATTTCGAGATGGTAACTGAGTCTTGTTGTACTGTCCTACCAGCCCCGATATTCATATGACCAGCCTCAGAATTTCCCACCTGTCCCACCGGTAATCCGACAGAGCGACTAGAAGCATTGAGCATAGTATTTGGAAATACATCCAATAATTTATCATAAACCGGTGTTTTTCCCAGCTGGATAGCATTACCACGATGAGGTGGCGCAACACCCCAACCATCCATAATAACCAACACTACAGGCTTATTTTTTGCCAGTGGAGACATTTAATGTAATCCTATTTATTTATTATTTATTTACCTCGTCTTCAATCTCCATCAATCTGTTATATTTGACAACCCTCTCGCCCCGAGAGACAGATCCAGCCTTGAGATAGTCTGCCTTTAGTCCAACTGCAAAATCAGCTATTGTCGTATCAGTTGTCTCACCAGACCGATGGGAAACTATCACTTCATAGTTGTTCTTTTTAGCATATTCAACCGTTTCAATGGTTTCACTAATGGTGCCTACCTGATTGGGTTTTATTAAAATCCCCGTTCCAATCTTCTTTTTAATTGCATCTTTCAAAAGATTTAGGTTAGTGCAAAAAATATCATCACCGATCACAGTCATTTTATCACTAAGTTTTTTAGTCATTTTTTGCCAACCAGGGTTATCATCTTCGCGTAAACCATCTTCTATGAGACGTATGGGGTATTCATTTGACCAACGTTCATATAAATCAATCAGCTTATCAGTGTCAAAGGCTGAATCTTCCACTTCAATAAAATAGGTATCACGCTCACTGTCATAAAAAGTAGTTGCACCTGCGTCAATACCCATGAAGAGGTCTTTACCCGGTTTGTATTTGCACTCTTTTATTGCTTTCATAATCCATTCCATCGCATCAATGCTTGAATTTATGTCGGGAGCATAGCCACCTTCGTTACCAATGTCCGTATCTAAGCCTTCCGCCTGGAGAATATCTTTAAGTCTATGAAATACTTCAGCACCCATTCTGATCTTTTCTTTTACTGTCGGGGCTGAGTGTGGAACAATCCAGAATTCCTGAAAATCAAGATTGGTATCAGCGTGCTTACCCCCATTAAAAATATTCATAATGGGTGTCGGCATTGCATAGTCCTTGGATGAACTCAACGATGACAGCTGTCTGAGGTATTTATACAGCGGTAGTTTAAGAGATTTTGTGGCTGCTCTAAGCACACCCATAGAAACGGCCAGGATTGCATTAGCGCCGATTTTTTCTTTTCTCTCAGTACCATCGAGCTCGATCATCCTTTTATCAACAGCACTTTGATTAACGGCATCAAGGCCCTTTAATTCTTTGTTAAGGATAGTATTAATATTATCACAAGCTTTTAAAACGCCAAGACCATGAAATCTTTTTTTATCACCATCGCGTAATTCTAAGGCTTCTTTTGTTCCTTTTGATGCTCCGGATGGTACGGAGGCACGCCCACGCATACCATTTTCCAGTCTTACTCTTACTTCTACTGTTGGATTACCACGAGAATCTAATATTTCTCGTGCAAACATATTTTCTATTTTGGTTGACATACCTTTTTCTCCTTAATATTTTATTTACTATCAATATATTTTAATCCAGGAAGTTCGTCTCCCGTTAAAAAATCCAGCATGGCGCCACCGCCAGTAGAAACAAAGTTTACTTTTTTTAATAACCCAGCGTCTTTAAGTGCGTCAATCGTGTCTCCCCCGCCTACAATAGTCTGAGCCTTTGCCCGTCCTACTGCCGTAGCTATTCGATTGGTGGCTTTTGCAAAAGTTGGATTTTCAAAATATCCTAATGGACCATTCCAGATTATCGTTTTGGCTTGTGAAATATACTGTGAATAAAGTTTTACCGTCTCAGGTCCTATGTCTAAAATTATATCACGAGATCCAATCTCTGATATTAATTTGGTGGTTGCTTTAACTCCCGAACGAAGTGATAATGCGGTGACTACATCTATCGGAATAGGTACGCGCTTGGGAGAAATTTTTAAACTGCGCCAAATCGGAATCATCTTGGGCTCATACAGTGAGCGTCCGATAGACAGGCCCATAGCTTTAAACACCGTGTTGGCCAATGCCCCTCCCAGTAAAATCGTTTGTGCGGTTTTAGCTAATTCTTTTACCAACTTTATACGAGTAGATATTTTCGCTCCACCTAGTATAGTCACATACGGCTGGGCTGGCTTTTTCATCAAACAAGACAATGCTTTAACTTCATTAGCTACGAGAAATCCAACACCTGAGGGCAAATGTCGCGGTGGCCCGACAATAGAAGAGACGTTTCTGTGTGCTTGAGCAAATGCCTCAAAAACCCATACTTCACCTAAACGACATAACGCTGAAATGAACTTTTTATCATTAGCATTTTCTTCGGGGTGAAAACGAACATTTTCCAGTAATACTATCTGTCCGGGTTTCATAGCTGAAAGCCTACGTTCCACCTCAGGACCAACACAATCATTCAGCTTAATCACTTTACGTCCAATCAGCTTCTCAAGTCTTCGGGCAACAGGATCTAGCTTGAGCTTTGGCTCCACCCTACCCTTGGGTCTGCCTGCCCATGTCAATAAAACAATTCGGCATTTTTTCTTCAATAAATAACGTAATGTCGGAATTGTGGCCTTAATTCTCGCATCGTCATCTACGACAAAACCGCTACCGTGCTTCTTTAACGGAACATCGTAAGCTACTCTGCATAATACGCGCTTACCTACTAAAGAAAGATCGCGTAGAGTTTTTTTATCCACGAGAATATTATAACATAATTTGACTATATTGAAAAATGCCCCATCTGGGGCATTTTAATAGCATATCTGATTATATATTATTGTCCAAAAATTCTCTCACCTTCTCTTTGAATTCCTCTCGGTGAGAAAAAAATAAACTATGGTGGCTCCCGGGCACAGTCCAGATTTCAGATCCTGCGGCTACGGAATTATCAAAGATATCTTGCACTCCAGCCCCAGAAATTGAATTTTCTCCTGCCATAATAAATAACGGGGCAGTAGTATATTGAATATTATCTACAGGTGCTACACTAGCCGGGCTGGTCTGTATGATTACGCTCGACCATAGACCAGCTAACCACGAGAGAGGCTTTTGTAGTATCCAATATTCCTCAAAAAGACCATCAAACTTATGTGTAAGTCTATCGTGTGGCGAGTCGGCAATTATTAAACGAATGTCAGATGTAATAGTTGCTGTGATAATACCAACATCAGCTCCCATTTCATAGCCAAACACCGCTAGCTTGTTTCCATCAACGTCCGGCCTTGTTTTAATATATTCAATCGCTCCAAGTAAATCCTTTGTCTCTTTATTTCCAAAAGTAGTTTTATTGCCCTCACTCGCCCCATGCCCACGAAAATCAAAGAGAAATAAGTTATATTCATCAGCTAAATAGTATGACCAGTCCAGTGCGTGCGATTTATTTAAGCCCGTTCCATGCATAACGATAACCGTTGGAGCCAACGTGTCTTCAACTTTATTCACCGCCGGGATAAACCAGCCCTTGAGGACAAGGTCATCAGTACTGTTAAACGTAATATTTTCATATTCCAAAACTGTGTGTTGTGGTGTTCTTTCATCCACTACCATATCAGGATGAATACTGCTATTGAATTTATAAAAAGAAACAATTAAGGATGACAATACAACGACAATTATTAAATCCCGGATTAGTTTGCGTAAAATTATTGAGACTGTGTATAGCATAATGATACTATTTTAGCATAATTTACTAAAAAGAAAAAGGGGCATACTTAGCAATTAAGCTACGCACCCCCTTATGCCAAATCAATGGACGATGATGAGTCTCTGAAGATTTCGGACATTGTCGCCCTCAATCTTAACAAAGTAGATACCGCTTGTTACCGATGAGCCGGTTTCCGAACGGCCATCCCAAGTAACAACATGCTGACCTTTGGCCATGGTCTCGTTAATCAGTCCACTGATCATTCGTCCAGTGACGTCAAAGATTTCAACTGCCACTGGAGATTCCTTGGCCAGGTTGAACAAAACAGACACCGCGGCGTCTTTACTTGCCGGATTCGGCGAAACCGTAAGCAACGCGCCTACGGTAACAGCGCCTGGCGCTTCCGCAAACCTCACCACCACATCCTTGAGCCAGACCGATTGATCTACCCAGCCCAGGTAGAAGGTCAGCTTACCGTTGGGATCGGTGACGTTGGATCTGAACGGCAGGGTGAAGCGTTCTTCCGTCGAGGTCAGAGCTACTTCTTCCCAGAGCAGATGGTTGCCGTTCGAATCTTCGACCGAAACCACCACAGTGCTCGGAGCATTGACCGCACCAGTAAAGATCACCTCAAGATCGCTGTTGGCAGTCAAATAGACCCAATCTTGGCTTAGTGGGACCTCGTACCATTCATAAGGTCCGTTGATATGCCCCTCAAACTGACCATTGAAGTTGGTCACAACATATGGCAAGTTGTAATGTTCCGTCGTCCAGCAACCCGAACTATTGAACTGTCCGTTACCAATGAAGCTGTTCGGATCATCACCGGAACAAACAGGTTCGGGCTCCGCATATCGTACAACAACATCCTTGATCCAGACTGACTGATCCACAGCTCCAAGGTAGAAGATGAGCTTCCCTGCCGGATCAGCTACTTGTGGCCAGAATGTCATATCGAATTGCTGTTCGGTAGGAGTAAGCCAAGCTTCCTCCCAGAGGACGTTTGTTCCGTCAGCATATTCGATAGCTACTGTCACCAAGCTACTGGAGTTCGCTGAACCCTTCCAGGTCACTTCGCAGACGCTTCCCGCTTCCAACCAAACCCAGTCTTGACTGAGCTTGACGTCGTACCAAGGAAATGGTCCGTTGATATGGCTTTCAAACGTGCCGTAGTAGTTGTAGATGATCTCGGGATGACTTGGACTACTGGTGTCCCAGCAACCTTGACCGTAAAACTGGCCATTGCCAATGAAGCTACCCGCATCATCTTCAGCGCACGGTGGTGGAGGTGGTGGTGGAGCTTCTGTATACCGAACCACGACATCCCTGATCCAGACTGACTGATCTACTTCTCCAAGGTAGAAAACAAGTTTTCCAGCTGCATCAGTCACTTGAGACCAGAACGGCATCACAAATTGCTGATTTGTAGGAGTAAGCCATACTTCCTCCCAGAGGACGTGTTCACCGTTTTCGTATTCGATCCCGACAATTACTCGACTTGGAGCATTGACCGAACCGATCCAGATCAGCTCACAGTCACTACCGGCATCCAACCAGACCCAGTCTTGGCTGAGTGTTACTTCATACCAAGTGAATGGTCCGTTGACATGAGACTCGAACAGGTTGTTGTAGTTGAAGATTATCTCAGGATGGTTTGGGCTTTCATCATCCCAGCAACCTTGGCCGTTGAAACCACCGTTGCCGATGAAACTGCCCGGGTCGTCGCTGAGACAGACAATGACTGGATCATCGCCGCCCTGAGCTTCAGACTGGCCACATGCATCGAGCGGTTCATCACTCCAGTTTGATTTTATCCTCCAATAGGTATCAGTATGCCGATTATGGAAATCTTGTACGGTGAGGTCACCTAGATCATACTGATCCGTAGTTGGACAGCCAAATAGATCAACCGAGCCATTGATTTTGTAATACTCCCAGATAACTCCGTACATGTAGTAGGCTTCATTAGTAGCACACACATTGCCTACCCAATTCTGGGAATCATACATAATCACGCCCCAGCCATTCGATCCCCCGTTCACATCTTGAGTCAAGAATCCATTCCAGTAGTGAACCTGGACTGGGCTGCTCTCATTAGCGAAAGGATTGCCTACTATTGGGGCGCAGCCATTCCGTTCATATGCCTCGGCAAACAGATATGAATAGTCTGCGTGCCACTTTCCATCTTCACCCCAGCCGACAAACCAATCGTTGTAGCACCATACCTGATCGCCCTGGATATATCCTTTCTGAAAATCCTGCCGCCAGTTTGATCCTGACCAGTAGGAGTTAGTGATCGGCATACCAAGACATGAGTTTGGACCACCTTCTCCAGATGCCCCTTCATGTCCATCAGGATGGGGGCATGAGCCACAATTCAGAGCCAGATCCTTCCAAGCATTCCACTGCCACCAGCCGATAATGTAGGACTTACGAGCACCACCAACTGGGTCGTAGACGACTGCACCGTTGTACTGCGATCCGCCATTGAATTCTTGGATGTAGCAGTTCTTTGGAGTGTTATCGGGGTGATAGACATCGTACTGGTTGTACTGATGATACCAGTGTACATCTCCATTTTTACCACCAAACACTTCTTCAATGTCGTTGCCGTGGTGGGGAAAATCGACTCTAACGTCTATCATCGTCTGAAGAGGCGATTGGTAACCATCCGTGGAGCCTTCATAGCCATGGATGTATGTTCCGGCATACTCCCCTTGTGAAACAGGATAGGCACCATTGTATACTAGAGCGTGCAAATGGACTGGCCAGTAGCCGTTCTCTTGGGAGTACTCCGCACCAATAAGGCCAAGGATTTCACCCCCACTAACAGTTTGCCCCGAATGGACTCGTAAATCACTTCCCAAATGGGCATATCCGGTGCAGATATTGGTATCATCGGGCAATTGGTGTTCAATTATCACCAAATGTCCCCATCTTGAGGAAACTCCGGGAAAATCAGCATACATCACTTTACCAGGACCGATCGCGTAGACCGGTTCTCCGACATTAGACTTTGCATCTTCGCCAACATGAATACCCCAATCGTCAACATACTCGTCAAATTCATAACCAGTGACCCAATAACCAGACTTCATAAAAACTGGATCCGCATACAATTGATCGTAAGCGAATACTGATTGTGAAAGAAAACACGATAATGAAACCAACGCCAATAAAATCCTAAACATCGCAAACCTCCTTTGTTAGATTGTCAAAGAGCTTATCCGAACTTACTTAACCAATAAATTGAAAAGTGCTGATTAAACCATTAAACACTTCTGCATTATCTGAATTAGCGGGTATAACTTGGATAATAAATAGTATATTGTCTTTTGGAAGATATATTTCAATATTATTTTCCGAAATATTCGGTGCTCCATTTATTTTCACTGCTGGAAAGCCATCTAATGTAATATTTTCTGGACTATAATCTTCTATTTCATGACTATTTTTTTCTGTAAACCACTCTGTAACACTATTTGATTTAAAACTTTCAACAAATATACCGATTTCATTTCCTGGACTCTTGATGTCCCGATTTTCGACAGATGAAAAGATTACATTATCATCTTCGCCAAAAACAAACCAATCGCTTGGGCGCTCAACTCGATAATCGTATTTACTATTTTCATATGTTGTCCAATCACTCATATCAATATTTGTATTCGTTACTGAATTTGTGTTTTTATTGGCATTGCTGTTTTCATTAGAGCTACTATTCCAATCCACCCCCCACCAAACCAACCATCCGGCTAGTACTATCACAACCACTATTAATAGTATGGCTGGGGTTGAGATTCCTTTTGAATTAAATGTTTTCATGGTTATTTTTCCCTGTAATTAACGAAACGACGGCAAGCCACTTAAGGTCCCGTCATCCCTATTGTTATATAAATATTGAGTTTTCGTTGTATTCGATTCGTACACTTTGAATAGTAGCGGAAGGGGTGAGATGTGTCAAATTATTCATTAGCTAAACAGAATAGAGTGTTCTCTAGATACTGTTTATTAAGCAGCTAACGGCTCGGAGCGGTCTGATCTCATGGCTGAAAGATGCTCTTCAATTCTTTCAGGATCAAGCACTCCATCCATAACGCCACGAAAAATCTTCTCTTTTGTCTCATCGTCCCATAATTTATCTGGTCCACCGGCTGACTTGGTTTGTTTCCAGGCTCTATATTGCTCCCATATTTCTTTCATTGGAATACTGACTAATAAAATATCATCAACATCGTCTTCATCTTTTCTACGCTCTATTGCTCTATCAATCTGTTTCTGTTTTTTGGCAAGTCTATAGGGTGCGGTGCTGGTGGTAAACTGTATCCCGACCGTATCAGGCTGTTCTGACTCTTCCACACTGACACCCCGACGATGAGTTTTTAGGTGGACAATAAAATCAACTTTTCGCTCAACATCCTGGAATACATCGGTCCCAATTATTTCAAAATCCACATCATTATCAATTGTCATTTTTGCTAATAAATTTCTGACCATTTGTTCCGCTATCAACCCAGCATGTGTCTCCCCTGCTTCTTTATCTTTTTGGATACGACGATAGGTCTGACGTTTGAAATCATGTATCTGGTCACTTCCAATTCCCTGTATTAACATTTGATCATCATACAGGTCCGCCAGTTGTCGCTTGGCTTCCTCGACTAAAAAGCGCTTCCTGACATTACGCGGAACTGTTTCGGGATCCATATGATAGGCCACACCCCAGTCACCATCAGTCATTATTTCCCCCAGAGTAATCTCTTCTGTTTGTCCATCCTCAGTCTCCACCTGATAGCCGAACTCATCAGCTCTGACTATACGACTTCCCTTCTCCTGTTCGACATCACTCTCAGGATCATCAATGGCCGACAAGTCACTCTTTAGTTGTTGCATGATCTCCAATTTTCCTCTTTGGATCGAGGCAATCCTTTTTTGATCTTCGGCTGATGTACCTTCGCGCTTGGCGGCCCTACTAATGTGCATGCTCAAATCAGCTAAATGCACTAAATAGTCTGGTTCCGAAGAGTCGGATCCCATCATACCTTTAAAATCAGTACCATACTGATTGACTGTATCTTCGAATCGTTTTCTCATTGGAATTGTTAATATATGGTTATTTTCCGAATTATTCAGATATGTAACATCTTACCAAAGAAAGACGGGTAACTCAAGTTATTTACAATATATATATGTTATCTTTTTACGTAATTAATAGTGTCTTATTTTAATGTTAGGTATTAGGCCTTGACAAAATCTGAATATATGATTATTATACTCTTACGTTTCTAGATTTAGTTCTAGATTGTTTTGTTGGTGTTTCTTCAACGTAGAACGAGGAGGAAATTGAATGAGGAGAAATAGGGAGACCTTTCACATCGAGGGTCTGGCAGAGGTGGTTCTACAACGATTAGGACAGCCCTGTACGTCCTTGAATGACCTTCTACGTGCTGATTTCAACTGCTGCGCCCATACGCTGGGTGAAATCATGCTGGCCCTCAACCAGGCCCTGAAGCTTTCCAGGGTCAGCGGGCTTCAGCTGGTACAGGGTACCGAATGGCCCTTCGACTATAACGGGCTCGCTGATCTGATCATCGGACGTGCCCGTATGATGGTGGGCGGAGAGACTCCAAGCGAAGCTTCACCGAGTGAGGATCCTCAGAACGAGGCTCCGAGTGAGGATCTGAGTGTGACCCAGGACGACGAAAAGGTAGCCGAAGCAGCCTCCTATCTTCTTCTTAGGCTACACGACCTCATCCACGACATCAACGATCCGGGTGTCCCCTTCGCCTATTTCGTGCTGAAAAACGAAGCCGATCCGTTACTCGATCGGATTCTGGAGGGTGGAAGGAAAGACGGCGGTATCTCGGGACTGGTTGAAGTCGTTACCGACTACCAAGGTCGTTGTGACGAAGCCGGAATCAGACTGTTGAGGTTCCTGCCAACCACAGAGTTCCAGTTGCGGGTATACGCCAACCTACCGACGGACGGCGACGACCTCACCCCCCTACAGTGCTCTCGTATCGTCGTTGAGCTTTCTCGTGATGGATACATGGATCGGCCAATGACGATGAACGACGCTGACTTCCGGGCAGTGGTCGATAGGGTCAGAACCGCCCTGGAAACAAGGCAAGCCCTCATCGATGAGCTTCCGAATCAGTTAAGGCCCGCGCTCATGAAGCTCGGTCTATCAACCGATGCGGTCATCGTGGTGTCCGATAACCTGGGTTCCGACCCTCCTTCACTGGAAGGAGTCGGCAAGGTTACGATCAACATCGGCCAAGGTATGGATGGCAGTTTCGCTCTCTCTGTGGAACCGGCAGGGAGTCAACGCCGTAGCGCCAGGGGAATGTTCGAATCTATGTTCGGTCCGGTCTTCGGCCTGCTCAGTTCTGGTCGACGCTAGGCCAGCAGTTCTTTCAACAACATAACCAACAACAACACGACCACGTCTTGTTCTGCAAGCGTGGTCTTTTTCTATTATTATTTATTTTACCTTAAATGGTAGGGTAAAAATGAATGTACTTCCCTTATCTGACCCTTCATAGTCAACCTAGGATATTTATCCACATTATGTTATTGACAATATATTACCATAATATATACTGACGATACGAAAAAGACGGGCTTCGTTACGAAGACCGTTCTTTTTATCATAATTTCTTAGGGAGCCGTTTTATCAAACGGTTCGATTTGTGGTGGAAAAAGCTGAAAAAGGAGGCTACCCATGTTCCAGAAAACTTTCATAATGTTCGTAATGTTGGTCGGAGTCGTCCTCTGCTGGCCAACGTTATGTCTCGCCGAAGAACACGACCCTCAATCAAATGAGGAAACCTGGGGTAGTATTAAGGCAAGATACCGAGACAAAGTCATGATCCAGACTATGTCATCGGGAGAAACAGCCACTGACGCCCTGGATAAACTGCAGAAAGCCAAATCCGAAGAAGAGGCTCTAGAGATTCTAGAATCCCTTCCGGAGAAAATCCGCCGTCAGATCATTGACGAGATGGAGGGAGATATCCCCGATGTCACGCCCTCGGACCCACCCTGGTCTCATCCTGTCGCCCAGGAAATAATGAATGTATTCGGACTTAGCCAGTTCGATATCCTAGCTGTACAGAGGGTTGTCATGTTGGATAATGGCACACCTGTCGACAGTGCCGAGGTGGTGGTAACCGAAGACCGGTGGTACTACAAGAGTCTGATCGATGAATCATTCAGCACTTCTCCGTCCAGTCTGACACGGACTACCGAGATGGATATCTACGGAAATAACGTTGAGATGCTGACGTGGCATAAATATTGCTGGTCCATCGAGTGGGGTATTACCTTCTACTTACCAGCATGCTTCCACGAAATCTCAATTGGAAGATTCGACGGTATTCTGGATGCTTGGGCTCCGCGTCCTAATTGTTCCCCTTGGTGCAATGGAGGCCTCTGTGCATTGTATATGTGTGGAGATACCTGGAATGGGGCCGGATACCTCGATTGGTGGAATTACGACACCTGTGACACAGACTGGTCAAAAAAGGTAGCTAAGATCGTTCAGAAACGCTGGCTCCACACATGGCAATTGTGTCATGGACGATCAAATCGTCAAATCGCCCGATCAGTACGGGCACGCATACGTTTTTGATCAATTCTGATCCATGAGGGCATCGGTAATGTAAACACATTATTCGATGCCCTCGTAAATTATTTTCACATGTTATATGATTATAATATTACTACTAAATAATAAACAATGAATTCTTTATTTAAACACCGAAGCAAATCACAAACGATTTTCAGTATTATTGTGATAGTAGAATTGGTGGTAATTATTTTTCTGGCCTATAAAGTGCTTTACGAACACAATCCAGATATGAGCTTTGATATACAAAATGTCCGCAAAAATAACAATATTCAGAATAAAGACTCTATTACTTGTCATGTTGTTCATTCTACACACGGAAACTACGGTCTATCACTATGGCAATACGAGCTTTCAGAGTTTGAAATAGTTGGCCTTAATTCCGACGTTGTACAGCTAGTTATTAATGGAAAATCATGGGGTATATGGCATGTGTTGTATAATGGAGAAGACTATATATCTATAATGACCGAGGCGTCCTGGGACGTAGATACAATTGGTATCAGAAAAACAACTGGTACATTTGTCCGAACAACGCATGGTGATCAGGCGGTCTGGACTGATTTTGGCCAATACGCGATTGCTCAAAAAGGCTGGTGTGAATAAAAAAGAATACACCCCACTGTCTTCGTTAACTGCCGAGAGATCACAAAACACTGACACGAATCTCAGAGTGATATTTACGTCTTACTTTCAAATTTAAACGCAACAAGTTTATTAATAACCTCATCGGGTTTCCGATAGTACAGCACAGCACTAGTAAGCTAGCCAAGTCTCCGCGCTTGGCGTGGGTGTCAGAATCAGATTGTCAGAGCACGGAGACTCTGACTGCTGAGAGCAAGAGGCTTGACTATGCTATTTCAACGGAAGCGTGAAAATAAATGTACTTCCCTTACCCAATCCTTCACTCTCCACCCATATCTCACCTTTGTGCGCATCTACTATCCGTTTTGCAATATACAGGCCAAGACCAGAACCATCCGGCTGAACCTGGGCAATCCCCTCACCACGAACAAACTTTGAAAATAGCTTTGACGTTTCTGCTTTGGCTATACCTCGGCCGGTATCCTTCACTGAAACTTCTATCGATTTATCCAGCTCAATTAAGTTTACAGTGATTTTACCTTTATCAGTATACTTTATCGCATTATCGACAAGGTTTAATATAACGTCTTTTAGTTTATCGCCATCTACAATGATTTTAGGAAATTTAGCTTTCGGCTTAACAAAATTTATTTTAATGTTTTTCTCTTCGGCAACCTTTATCACTTCGTTAATCTCTGTCTGGATTAATTCAACCATGTCTGTTGGTTTTTTGTCCAATGTAAATTTGCCCGCCTCTATCTTGGTAATATTCAGGAACAGGTTAACCAGTCGGATCATTCGTTTTGAGGCTTCCAGAACCTGCTTTAAAATATCATTCATCTTGGCCGGCACCTTGCCAAAGTCCCCATCTACTATCATAGCCAGATAGCCTTTGATGCCTGTCAACGGTGTGCGCAATTGATGAGACGCGATTGAGATAAACTCATTCTTAGCTTCATCCAGCTGTAACAAATGATCGTTGGCTTTTTCCAGCTGAACATTGATTTCACGCATTTCTTCCACTAAACGCAGATTCCTGGTTACAATACCCATCTGGTCAGCCAGCGCTTCCATCATCTGTATTTCTTCTTCTGTTACGTCTTTCTTGGCCTTCTGTGTAATTATGACAATACTACCGATGATTTCCTTCTCAGATATGATCGGCACCGCAACAATCGTTTTTGAACGAACCAGCTTTTGGATAGCAAAACAAGCTGACTTTGGAATAGGCGGATTTAGAAAATCAGCTAAATCTTCACTGATTTGTATCGAGCCTGAGCGTATTGCTTCCGTTGCCAGATCAGGGTCATCCATAGTACCGCTAAAGTGGGGAACCTTTTTAGGTAAAAGTTTTTGAGCAGCGCGCGTAAGTGCAGTTGAAGTGACCGCAGCCGGATGTGTCTTGTTGCCTTCACCTTTTAGAATAATGACACCACCAATATAGCCCAGCTCACTTGCTATACCATCAGCAATCGCTTGGGCTACTTTATTGAAGTCAAGCGAGCGAGTGATAATGTTACCTATTTTCTGTAGAGCACTTAAGTAAATGTTACGGTTTTTCAGCTCTACATTTGCCAGCTGTAAATCAGCTGTGGCTTTTTCGACCTCCACTTTCATCTTCTCACCAAATGATTTGACCTCATCATACAGCCGTGACTTCTCGATCGCCGAACCCATGAGCGGTCCCAGGGTATTGAGAATATTGATGTCGTTGTTATTATATACATCCCCGGAGCGTTTTGCTCCCAGGACAAACAAGCCGGTAACTTCTCCCTCTAGAATAATCGGTGCAACTACTGATGCGCCCAATGATTCAAAATCTGAACGTGATCTTTCTAGATTTCTACGTTCCCGATCATTTGATGTGTCAGAAATCCTGCGCTCCAATTCCTCCAGGATCGATAGCTTCATACGTTTTTGAACGTAGTTGGCCAACGAGCTGGTTGTTTCCAGCCTCATCGATCCATTTGTGGCTCTGCCATTTTGGTAGATAGTGTAAGAGTTCTTATTCTTTGTCCGTAGTAAAATGTGGACTTCCTTTATCTTGATAATCTCAGAAACTTGTTGAGAGACAGAACCCAGAACGTCTTCCAGGTTAATCTTGGTACTGATCATTTCAGTCAGCTGTCGTGTAGCCTCGTTGTAGTCAACTTCACCCTTAAAGAATACAGCGTCAGTAATCCGCCCCAGCAATCGCTTCAACGGATCAAACCCAAAGACAATAACGAGTGAAACCATTATAGTCGTCAGTGTCTGCGACCCACCCAGCTCCTGTATAAACAGTCCAGTCAGGAACGTCATCGTAGTAAACACCAGAGTGATAAACACAATCAGGAAGAAATATATGATTGAACGTGATATGACAATGCGAATATCTAGCAAGCGATGTCTTACAATTGCATAAGTTGTAGAAATATTAAAAAATATTATTGAATATAAACCATAATTTGCATACTCACTACTACCAGTTAAGATTGGTATTAAAATTCCAGTTATAATAACAATAATTATTGTAACTAATAAACCAAATAATAAGTACTTAAATTGTAATTTTTTTAAACCAAATGATTTTTTATAATTATTAACTAAATTAATAATTGACAATAATACTAAGAGCACTACATATATTGTAAATACCGGATATAATAAACCATTTATTGGGTTAGAGCCCCAATTTAGAACTTGAATTTCTTTAATAATATAATTGGTAGAAATTGACAATACTCCTGTTATTATACCTATGGCAAAGAGTATTATATTTAATTTTATTTTTTTTGGTTTTTTATTAAAAGGAAAGACTTGGGAAAAAACAAATAAGGAAAATACCATTAAGCAATCAATAGAAAATACGAGCCTATTAATGTAAAGTGCAGTTGTATGGTTCTTAAAAA
Source organism: Patescibacteria group bacterium (assembly GCA_018814765.1). GTDB lineage: Bacteria > Patescibacteriota > Patescibacteriia > JAHIZJ01 > JAHIZJ01 > JAHIZJ01. The sequence continues at coordinate 309 of JAHIZJ010000043.1, read as the reverse complement.
GATTTGAGAGAAATACCGTTATTATCCAAATAGCGATAAAAGACATAAAAATAGCAAATGCCTTATTCAAGAGACTACGTCTATTATTTATATAAACTATAACAGCAAGAAATGTGTTTACAATAATTATAGATAGAAGAAAAATAAAGTTGACTGATAACATATTATACTTTATTTGCAGTAATCAAATAAGATTGCTTTGAATAAGTTTCTTTAATTTTTATATCTACAAAATTTTTCAATAGTACTGTTATTTTATCTACTATAAAATTATTTTCATAAATAGATATTATTACACTAATTGGAAGA
>JAHIZJ010000042.1 GCA_018814765.1 Patescibacteria group bacterium | reverse complement strand
TCTAGGACAACAACGATTTTGTGACTTAGGGTCTATCGTATGGTCAAACCAGAGTCGCATAAACATTCCACTCACATCATAGCCCTGCTTTTTTAATAACGCGGCCGCGACCGACGAATCAACGCCACCGGACATTGCTACTGTCACTTTTTTCATAATGAGTCTATTTCCTTAAGTAAACGAGGTAGTATTTCTGCTTCACTGACTGTCGCTATCACTTTACCTTTTTTAAAAATAATTCCTTTGTTACCTGCGCCAGCTACTCCTATATCAGCCTCACGTGCTTCGCCCGGACCGTTGACCGCACAGCCCATGACTGCTATCGTAATTGGCTTGTCAATATCCTGTGTAGCCGTGTCAACTTTTTTTGCCAGGCTTACCAAGTCAATTTCTGTTCTTCCACAAGTTGGACAGCTGATAAACTTTCGGCCGCGTTCGCGCAGATTTAATGATTTCAATATCTCCCAACCTACTTTAACCTCTTCAACAGGATCACCAGTCAGTGAAACCCTAATTGTATCACCAATGCCCTGAGTCAGCAGTGATCCAATCCCAACCGATGATTTAATCGTTCCAGCCCAAGGAAGCCCTGCTTCCGTCACCCCCAAATGATGAGGGTAATTAACTTTTGTTGCTAATAGTTGGTGCGCCTCGACCATCGTTAAAACGTCTGTCGCTTTAATGGCAATAATTATATCTTTGAAATCCAAATCTTCCAAGATTTTTACATGCCCCAAAGCAGACTCAACCATTCCTTCCGCTGTCGGTCCTCCGTGCTTCTTTAATATTTCCTTTTCTAGAGAACCGCTATTTACTCCGATCCGTATAGGGATACTTTTGTCTTTTGCAGACTGGACTACCTGCTTAACTCTATCCTTTGAACCAATATTCCCTGGATTAATACGTATCTTGTCAACGCCCTGGTTAATTGCCTCAAGGGCTAGATTATAATCAAAATGAATATCAGCCACTAGAGGAATAGAAATGTGCTTTTTTATCTCACCCAAGGCTCGAGCTGCTTTCATGTCCGGCACCGCCACTCGGACCAGTTCACAGCCCGCCACCTGTAATTCCCCAATCTGCCTGATCGTGGCCTCTGAATCACGAGTATCTGTATTACACATTGACTGAATAATAATCGGGTTCTTAGCCCCGATTTTAATATTGCCAACTTTTACTTCTTTAGTTTGTCTACGCTTTATCATAAAATAATAAATTACTTCTCTCTCTTATTTATATTCCAATATTCCCAAAAAGGCAATATTTTGATATTGTCTATACATGCCAAAGATAATCAAAGCAAAAGTGATCGGTTTCTGTTTTGGTGTAAAACGTGCCGTTGAGCTGGCTGAAAAACACCCTGAAAGACTCAATACGCTTGGGCCTCTTATTCACAATCCACAGGAAGTGGAACGTCTGGCTGAACAAGGTAAGGTGCCAGTAGATGATCTAAAAAAGGTCACTGAAAGTACTGTATTAATACGTGCTCATGGTGTACCCGATTTTATATTAAAACGAGCCAAAGAGCTTGGCCTACATGTAATAAATGCCACCTGTCCTTTTGTCAGCAAAGCCCACGCTCTCAGTAAGCAACTGGAAAAAACAGGTCATCAGGTTATTATTATTGGAGAGCCAAATCATGCCGAGGTAATGGGAATAGTTGGAAACCTGACTTCACCTATTGTAGTGAAAACACTCGACGAAGCGAAAAAACTCGGTCAATTTAACAAACTTGGAGCTATTGCTCAAACCACATCAAACACCCAACTAGTCGACCAAATTGTTGAGGAGCTAAAAAAGCATACTCAAGAGTTTAAAGCGATGGAAACTATCTGCCAAGCGACAGAAGAGCATCAAGCCGCTGTTCGAGAACTGGCTCCTAAGGTAGATGTTATGGTTGTGGTAGGTGGCAAATCAAGTGGAAATACTACCCGCCTCCACCAAATCTGTTTGGAATACGGCCCCGCTTATCATATTGAAACAGCTGATGAAATTAATCCCGCATGGTTTACCAATATAAATACAGTCGGCTTAACCGCCGGAGCCTCCACGCCTGATTGGATTATTAATGAAGTTGAAGGAGAAATTAAGAATATCTAGGATCTGTTTATTAGGACCTCATATAATATCAAGGGGTAGCAAGAAAACCAAGATACCGGCCGGGGGGTCCGGGGGAAATGCTGAACGTCAAGATAGGTTGTAAATAGATACCATGCCAGTGGGAGTGAATCATTCCCCCCGGTGCTTTTGGTTCTTTTGGCACCAAAAGAATACCTTGCCGGTAGGCATAAAATCATGCTGCCAAGAAAAGTGGCAAATTAAAATAGGACATCTTACCAGCAGATAATATCGTAATAGTATTAATTATTAAAACAGAGTGTCGTTAGCACACCCCGTCTTTATATAAAAATACTATTGATTTATTCCCTATTCAGAGCTCTCCTCTTTCAAATGCTCGGCCAACATGTATTCCAGCTTTTCATGGACTGATTTAAAAGGGAAGTCGTCCGGCAGAATTCCAGCATTCTGTTTTTCCTGTAATACCTCGTCAATCAAGCCCTCTCGGTTTTCCTTATTAAAGGCTCCTTGGGCCTCCATCCGGCTAATTATTTCTTTTAAAATTTCGTTGTAGTTAAATTCTAGGTTTTTCATAATTATTCATTATTACTAATATCCATATATTATCATAAATAAATAAAAAAGTCCCGAAGTATCACATGTGCAATACTCGGGACTGTTGTTGGCAAGGTGCTACCCAACCGTGACTGCTTTAGCCAAGTGGCGTGGTTGGTCCACGTTGCGCCCCAGTTTTTTGGCAATGTAGTAGGCAAAGAGCTGTAGCGGAATAACGTAGACAAGCGGCATCAGATAATACATCACTTTCGGTACGAAGATGACGTCATCAACCAGATCGGCTATCTCTTCATCACCTTCAGTAGCGATTGCAATCACCGGACCGCCTCTGGCTCTGATTTCCTGGACGTTTGTCAGATTATGCGCGTAGTTTTCGTCGTTCTTAGGCACTAGAACAATAGTCGGAAATCGCGGTTCAATCAGTGCGATCGGTCCATGCTTCATTCCAGCCATCGAATACCCTTCAGCATGGACATAGGAGACCTCCTTAAGTTTCAGGGCTCCCTCCATAGCAACAGGGTAAAGTATTCCGCGTCCCAGGAAATAGAAATCCGTCGCGAACCGGTACGGCTCTGCAATATGCTGAATTACCTCCCTCTGATCAATGATTCGCCTTACTATCTCTGGGACAGCCTGTAGCCCACTAAGATGTCGCTGACATCCTTCATCCCAAGGAAGACCTCTCAGCTGTCTGAGATATAGACTAACCAACTGCAGAACAGCGACCTGTGAGGTAAAAGCCTTGGTTGAGGCTACGCCCGTTTCAACTCCAGCACGACAGTAAACACCCGCTTGGGTTGTTCGAGCGATGTCCTGTCCAACCGCATTGCATATACCGAAGGTCGGTATCTGCATTTCAGCTAGTATTTTCATCGCACAAAGTGTATCAGTGGTTACCCCCGACTGGCTAAGCGCCCAAGCAAGTGTCTGCTCAGGAAATACTGGATGTTTTTGACCAGCTAACTCTGACGCATTCATGGCTCGTGCAGGTAAACCGGATACCTCCTGAAATAGTATTTCACCCACCATGGAAGCATAGAACGATGTACCAGCTGCAGTCAGGATAATGTATTGAGCCAGACGAAGCGCATCAAGGTGATCTTCTAGTCCACCAAGTTTGACCCGTCCATCTGCAGTTATCCTACCACCAAGAGTCTGAGCTAAACTATCCGGCTGTTGGCAGATCTCCTTTCCCATGTAAGTATCGTGGTTACCTTTTTCGATTTCATCGACAGTCAGCTCAATCTGCTCGACTTTTACTGAAACCGGGACTTGATCTATGTCTTGTATCAGCAGTTCTTCCTGCCCCAGCTTAACCACAGCGATCTGGTCATCCTCCAGCACTACATGCCGGTCAGTAAATGATCTGAAAGATCTGGGGTCTGATGCTACGAACAGCTCGCCATCTCCAAGTCCGATACTGATTGAGCTGCCTCGACGGGCGACTACAATCAGATCAGGATAATCCTGAAATAGGACAGCTATACCAAAGGTTCCTTCTACCTCTGAAAGGGCTGAACGGACTGCTTCCAGTGGGTCTCCATTAAGATACTCACCGATCAGATGAGCCAACACTTCAGTGTCAGTCTCTGAACGGAAAACATGATTTCTTCGTTCAAGTGCCTTCCTTAGGGCTTTCCAATTATCGATGACGCCATTGTGAACAACCGCAACGTGTCCTCGACAAGAGGTTTGTGGGTGAGCATTTGCTTCATTCGCGGGACCATGGGTAGCCCAGCGAGTATGAGCAATAAACGGAGTTCCGATTTCTCGATCTCCTATTGCACCACCCAGTTCTTTGACCTTTCCAGCTGCCCTTACGACAGACAGGTTGGCTCCATCAACAAAGGCCACTCCAGCTGAATCGTAGCCACGATACTCAACTCGTCCGAGTAGCTCGTCAATAAGAAGATCTCTAAGATCTTTCCCTGTCCTTGGTCCGATATATCCTGCTATGCCACACATATGACAACCCTCCTCTTTTTCTATTTTTTGTTTGAAATGAGCATGTGGATAACACTTATTGTAGTATTATCTATATGTTCTGTCAAATTTTTTTCTACTTATACTATCATACAATAACTTATTATCCTAACATTAGCTTTTTATCTTATGTCATACTGTCATAACATATTCTACAATAATAAAATACGGTACATATCCACCGTATAATATTAGTTTTTCTATTTTTTGCTGATAGTCTGCTTAAGCCATGCCTCAATAAAAGAGTCTAAATCCCCGTCCAAGACATCCTCCGTTTGGTTGGTTTCGTGCTTGGTTCGATGATCTTTTACCATTTGATAGGGGTGCAGAACGTATGACCTAATTTGATTCCCCCATTCCGCTGATGAGTGCTCACCCCTTAAGCGTTGTTTTTCTTCCTGTTTTTCGCTTTGGCTTAATTTGTGTAGTTTACTTTTTAGAATTTTCAAGGCTGTGGCTTTGTTCTGGGACTGTGAGCGCTCGTTTTGACAGGAGACAGAGATCTTTGTTGGTAAGTGAACCACTCGTACTGCAGAATGTGTAGTATTAACGCTCTGCCCGCCATGTCCAGATGCTGTAAAAGTGTCTATGCGCAATTCTTTTGGATTTATTTCAATCTCGTCCGTCTCTTCAAGCTGAGGAAGCACTTCAGTCAAAGCAAACGAAGTGTGGCGCTGATGATCACCGTCGAAAGGAGACAAGCGCACTAACCGATGCACCCCCGCTTCAGCCTTGAGGTATCCATAAGCTAGGCGTCCCTCCACCTCAAAAGTTACACTTTTAATACCCGCTTCTTCGCCCATCGACTTGTCAACTATCCGCGTAGTCCAGCCTCGACGTTCACAATATCTTAAAAACATTCTAAGCAGCATGGCTGCCCAATCCTGGGCCTCTACCCCACCGGCACCTGCGTGTATGGCCATTATTGCATCATTGTGATCATACTTATCATTTAACATCAAAAGAAACTCCAGACGAGTAAGCTCTTCTGCAAGCTTTTCGTATTGAATAATTATTTCTTTTTTTATATCTCCTGCCTCAGTTTCTTTTTCAGCTTCATTCGCGAGCTCATAAAGATCCTTAACTTTTTTTTGTACTCCTAGCCATCGGTCTATCTCTTCAGATACTTCCGTTATATGCCGGTTAATTTTTTTTGCCTTATTTTGATCCTGCCAAAAGTCCGGTTGGGCTGCCTGATACTCAAGGTCTTTCAGCTCTGTTTGTCTTCTATCAAGGTCAAAGTAACCTCCACGTCTCGGAGATTTTCTCCTGAAGTTCTTTTAACTTCTGTATTACTTCTTTCATATTTTTAGTTATCAGGGTATTCTTCTAACAAAACTTCCACCGTCTTGGTAGTATCATCGTGCATAACTTCCAAAGTAATTGTGTCTCCCACACTAAATCGTTTCATTAGTTTAGATAGCGTATTGTCTTCATTTATCTGCTGTCCATTTATTTCCAGAATAATATCATTTTCTTCTAATCCTGCAATATCTGCTGGTGCACCCGGTACAATGGCCAGTTCATCCGCGCTTCCCCGTACGACTAAAGCGCCATAGTCAACTGATAGATTATTTACTTCGGCCAGATCCGCCGTGATTATACGATAGCGTATGCCCAAATACGGACGAATAATTCTACCCTCTTTTTGTACACTTTCAATAACAGGACGAACAAAATTTATTGATAATGCAAATCCGATTGATTGACCTGATTGATTAACCGCTGTATTTATTCCAACAACCTGTCCGCTGAGATTTACCAATGGACCGCCTGAATTCCCTGGATTTATCGCCGCATCAGTCTGAATAACCTCTTCAATCGTTTCTGATTGACCGCGACCATTGCCAGCGGTTATCGTCCGACCTATACCACTTACTACTCCTTTAGTAACTGTGTTTGGGTATTCGCTTAAGGTGTTCCCTATTGCAATCACTGTCTGGCCAATCTTGATACTGTCAGAGTCACCCAACTCTACATAAGGTAAGTCAGTGGCATCAATTTTCATAACCGCTACATCGTTAAATGGGTCAACATCAATTAGTTGTGCATCATATTGTAAACCTTCGTTTGTGATAAATGTGTATTCCGCCTCTGAGACATCAATGACGTGCTTGTTTGTCAATATATATCCATCGCTTGAGACAATAAATCCAGTACCGGCTGAGACTTCTTGCTCACCAAGTGATTCACTGCTGGGATATCCAAAAAGCCTATCATAAATTGACGGGCTTGATAAATCATATAACTCATCCAGGTTTTGCTTCACAATAATACTGCCCACCGATGGAGTTACTTTAGACACTACGTTAGTTGTCTGTGATTCCTCCTCGACGCTCAATATTTGTGTCTCCTTTTTTTCTGAAACACCAGCCACGTTACCATCAAGATCATCAGTCTGTCCCAAAATATTTTCTTCAAACCATGGAATTATATATTCTGTCGATAGACCACCGGTGATCGTACCCATTATTCCACCAACAAAAAAACTAATAATTACTGCCGCTATAATTACTTTATTATTCTTTGGTTCCATATAATTAATTTATTATATTAGCACTATAACTAATAACACGATTTTTTTTGAGTTCACAAACCCCCTAATGTTAGGGGGCATCATGTGTTATTACCTCTCAATCTTACATCATCTTTTTTCTGATGAAAGCCGGTATTTCTAATTCCTCTTCCTCTTTGGTTTTTTGGGGAACATTTGTGGTTTCGTCTAAAGAAGGTGTGTTTGCTTCCCTGGCTATTCTAGGCGTATCTGTTTCTTTAGACATAGAAGCCTGCGAAAAAGGTGAAGCTGCTTCGGCCGGCTTAGAGTCTCTACCATACGGAAAGTTTGTTTCTGCTTTAACCTTTTTTGGTTTCTTGTCACCGAATCCTGTTGCAATAACAGTTATCTTTACTTCATCTTTCATATTCTCATCTATCACCGAGCCAAAAATAACTTTAGCTCCCGGGTCTGCACTGCTAGTAATGATCTTCGCAGCTTCATTCAGCTCGTACATACTCATGTCTGATCCACCGGTAACTGTAAACAAGATACCTCTGGCTCCATCAATTGACATCTCAAGCAATGGACTTTCAATAGATGACTTGGCCGCATCTATCGCCCTACCTTCTCCCGAACCGCGACCAATGCCCATGAGTGCTGATCCGGCGTTTTGCATAATAGCTTTTACGTCTGCAAAGTCAACATTAACCAGGCCTGGCACAGTTATTAAATCAGAAATTCCCTGAACGCCTTGGCGCAGGGTATCATCAACTATTTGAAAAGCTTCTACTAACGAAGTTTTTTTATCGATAATTTGTAGAAGTCTGTCATTTGGAATAGTAATTAAAGTATCTACTTTTTCAGACAGCTGTGACAAACCACTATCTGCAATGCGGTAACGTTCGTCACCTTCAAAAGAAAATGGCTTTGTAACAACCGCGACGGTTAGTGCGCCTACGTCTTTCGCGATATCTGCTACTACCGGTGCTGAGCCTGTTCCCGTTCCACCACCTAAACCACAGGTAAGGAAAACCATATCAGCGCCCTTCATATTGTCATAAATTTCGTCTTGGTTCTCTTCTGCTGCCTTCTGACCCACCTCAGAGTCCATACCAGCCCCCAAACCCCGTGTTGTGGTCTTGCCAATCTGGATCTTAGTGGTAGCCAAGTTATGATGCAAAGCTTGGGCATCTGTATTGATAGCAACAAAATCAACTCCTTTAATCTTTGAGCCGATCATCCTATTAATAGCCTCACCACCACTACCACCAAGACCAACTACTTTTATCTTGGCAAAAGTTTCGATAGCTGGTTTTACTTCCATGAATTTATTTCCTTTAGAGAGACTTTCTCTGGAGCCTCTTTTTAAGTTGTTTTTCATAAACAGATTCTATTGCCTTCAAAGTTAATCTACTGTACCAAAGCTAATCTTTTTAGTCAATATCGGGGCTTTAAGGCATTAATGATTTAAACATACGTTTGATTTTGTCCGTAGCCTGTGTAACTGATGAAAATTTTGGACCGGTAAAGCCTTGTCCACGATTATATGATTGAGCGCCCCAAACAACCAGACCAATAGCAGTTGCATATGCTGGATCCGATATTTTATCAATAGCCGTTACTATGTCGCGTGGATACCCAAGTGCGCTGGGTAACTTAAATGCCTTCTTTGCAGTCTCTATTACTCCCGGCAACTTGGCTCCTCCGCCAACAATAACTACTCCTGCCGGAAGCAATCCACTTCGTTCAATCTTTTGCAGTTCTTTGTCAGCCATGTTAAAAATCTCTTCTATTCTGGCTTCTGTTATTTCTGCAATGTGTTTACGAGGAACAGTGCCTGATTCATTTGAAGATATTTCCTCTAAATTAATTTCATCGCGCTTATTAACTTCTTCTGGTAAACAAGATGCAAATTCTAGCTTTACCTGCTCAGCAACCTCTATGGAGGTCCTCAATCCAATGGCGATGTCATTTGTTATGTGTCCGCTTCCAACCGGCAGTATAGCTGTGTGAATAATATCGCCTTCTTCAAAAACCGCTAGGCTAGTAGTGGCTCCTCCTATACTTAAGAGAGCTACGCCTAGTTCTTTTTGTCGCCTAGTTAGAATAGCCTCAGCAGAAGCTAGGACACCCAAAACCAGATCATCAATATCCAGGCCTGTCCTATAGACACACTTAGTTATGTTTTTTATTTGACTGGAAAGCCCTTGAATAATCTGAGCATCTACTTCCAAGCGAATACCTGTCATACCAACAGGATCCTTTATGCCTGACTGGTTGTCCACTGAAAAACTTCTCGGCACCACATGGAGTGTTTCATAATTCGGTGGCGTAGCAACTGACTGAGCAGCTTCTATCACCCGCTCCACATCCTCTTCTTTGATCTCCCCATCAGCTTTTGAAACAGCTACCACACCGTGGCTCTGTATCGAATTTATATGTGAACCGCTAATTCCAACAAAAGTACGCTCTATGGGTAGGCCGGTCATGCGTTCAGCTTTTTCCAAGGCACCGGAAATACTGGAGACCGTGTCTTCAATGCTGCTAATCACACCTTTGGTAATTCCTTCAGATATATTTTCAGCAACACCCAATATCTGGATTTTTTCATCCGCTTCACTTTTTTGTCCAACTACTATCCGGATTGTGTCAGAACCAAGGTCCAGTCCGGTTATTATTTCTTCGCGTGCCATACTTTTTGTTATTTCTTATTAAACTTATTATACTAAATTTTCTATTAATAGACAAATTATATGAAAATGTAGGGCCAAAATATCATTAAACCGATGATTATTGCTGCAATTGAGGCCAATAGTACAGCTGCGGCCATAAGATCTTTTACTATCTGTACATAAAAATGAATTCGTGGTTTTAGCACATCGATGATTTTTTCAACTGCAGTGTTAACAATTTCCAAGACTAGAACCAAGGCCACCATCAACACGATAAGAACCACTTCCCACGATTTTAAAGGCAATAACAGAGTCATCAGTACTACAACAACGGTAGCAATGACATGAATTTGGAACGTCCTTTCACGCTGGATTACATACAGTAGCCCCCTGCCAGCATATCCAAAGCTGCGAAAGATACTACGTAGGCCTTCAAATGACATATTTTTGATCCAATATTTTATTCATAACAGAGTTCATTTTTTTTTCATCTTTTGAGGTTGTGTGCTTGTATCCTACTAGATGCAAGAAACTATGCAGAGTGAGGTATACAAGAGCATGCAGGCAGGAGAGGTCCGATTGTTTGGCATATTTTACAATTTCCGAAGGACAAAGAAAGATCTCACCATAGTGCAATTCCAAGTCCTTAGACTTAATTTTGGATAGTTGTTTGGCTAATGGTTTATTAATAACTATATCTAAACTGGAAAAGGACAAATTAGTGGTGGCACAATTGTGTTTCCTGTGCAGCTTATTCAGTCTGTTTATTTCTTTGGCTGATACAAAGACAAGAGATAATTCACCTTGGCCTGGTAAACGCAAATCTCGGACAGCACGTTTGAGAATAGTGATTATCGCCTTTCGCTGAACCAGTTCAACTCGCCCTACAAATGAAGTAATTTCAATATTCATATATACACTAAGGGCTACTCGAGAACACTATTACTATTATCGTTAGCTTGGTTTGAGTTGCTTACTGCCTCATTTGAATTTACATTTTCATTGGTATTGGTGTTTGTGTTGGTATTTTCGTTGATGTTTGTATTTGAATTGCCGTTTACAATAGTATTTGTATTACATACACCCTCGGCACAATCACTTTCGGGTAAAGTAGTAGTACCGGTTGAAATGAAACTGTTAATAAACATGTTAAAGGTTGCAAAGAAGCTAGCCTCATCGCGGTTACCGATATTGTACATTAACACATAAATAACATTTTCCTTGCCTAAATAAGCCGTTAAACCATCTAGGCTTTTTACGCCTATTAGATCCCCCACTATAATATCCTCAACCTCTGAAGAATCTACTCCAGGTGAATGACTAAGATACCATTGTTTAGGAGACAGGCGCTCTGGATTGTCTTCTATCAATATTTCAATAAATTCACTGGTACTGGATGTAAAAGCCACACTGGTGCCATCAAAGCTGGTGTTCTGAACAATCCAAGAAGTAGGATAGAGCGCCCGATAATTATATAGCTGACTGGTGAAGACTTTCACGATGCCTGAGCTTTCCAGCTGTGTACCTGAGCCTGACAAAGGATTATAACCGGACATTAGCTCGTCCCCATCTGTGAAACTATCCCCATCTGTATCAGGCTTGTCTTCTTCTGTGCCATACATAATTTCTTCAATATCAGTCAGGCCATCTTCATCCTGATCAGCACTACTAGGTGGAGGCGTGACGCTTATATTGACATTTGAGTTTATATTAGTATTGCTGTTTGAATTAGCGTTGGTATTTGCGTTACTGTTTATATTTACATTGGAGTTATCGTTAACTGGTTCCGGCCGATTAGTATCATAATCTTTCAGATTTCTAAATATCTGCTCCGACCATTTTTCTATCGCGTCCCAATCGGTTAACACCCCCTGCCTAATATTGATCAAGATCGTGGCGTAGAGATACTTCCAATAAAAACTCTGTTCAATAACTGATATGTCTGAATCTAAATAAAGATACGAATCAGAGCCAATCTTATCATGGTCTTGAAACTCACCCTCAAGTGCACTTATTTGACGATTGCGCTTCTCTCGATTTATTTCATAGATTGCCAAGGAATTAGTAGTACTGTCTGACTCGAGGACTACAACTTCGATAGAGATATTATCTTTGTCGGCTACTTCATATGTAAAAACTTTTCGAACACGGTCCGCTTCGATACTGGACAGCGTCAAAACGTCAGTCTCTGTATCAGATTCTTCATAATCTTCATATTCATTTCCCAAATCAGACTTTGATATCAAAGTCTCGGCCAGGCTGTCAACAGTGCCGGTATTGGTGTTCAGGTTTGTATTTTCATTAATGTTCTCATTCCCAGTATTCACCTGGTTTACATTTTCATTGGTATTCTGATTTTCCACAACGTCCGAGTCATCTGTTTTAATAATACGATTGAATAGCAAAATCGCACCCGCAATCAATACGATAAAAACAACCAATAATATGATATACAAAGTCCAATTGTCTTTCTTACTACCCTGTCCACCTTTATGGTTGGTTAAAAATTTGCTGGGCATGGTACGTATTTGGTCCTCCTGAACATCAGCTTGAATCACATTCTCTTCTTTTTCAATGTCTACTTCGGCATCTAAAAAAGGCTCTTCCTTTTTCGGCTTTTCCTCTTTTTTGTTTTTAAAATTAAACATATTTAGTTTGTATTATTAATATTTGTTATATCGTAGAGTTTCCCTGAGCCATTGGGATCAAAGCCGGATGCCACCTCTTCGCCATCGTCAAAACCGTCTCCATCAGTATCTGCCTTGATTGGATCAGACCCGTATACCCTGACCTCTACCTTATCTGACAGTCCGTCATCATCAGTATCTGCTTTATTTTTATCTGTCCCGAGTGTATCTTCTTCTTTGTCTGTTAAGCCATCTCGATCCATATCATTGGTAGTGGCATTTCTGTCCACCACCGGCTCTGCTATCACATTATTGGTATTTGTAATATCGTTTGTTGTGCTGTTTTGATTTGTGACTACTGCACCAAGATTATTGTTGCTATTTGTGTCTGTAGTTTCTTTATTAAAAGATTCTGCTAACCAATAGTAGGCCAAGAACAGAATCGCTAAAACAATAATCACTACAACAATAATTATAAGGTATTTTGAACGGCTTGACAAAGATGCGCTTGATGAAGGAATGGAAGCTGGTGCTAAAGGCTTATTGGGAGAGATGCGCTTAGGGGCTGTCTTTACATTCGTTCTACCCTTAGTCTTGTCAACATCGGCAAATATGTCTTCGGCTGATCTCTTGTTGTTGTTTTGGTTTACCATTATTCTGGTGATACTAATTCACTATAATTAAAACAGGCGCAAGTAGAAAAAGTTTGGTCACTACAGGGATTTACTAGGCCGGTAACCCAGTCTGATGCGTACTCCAAGTTAGCATATAGCTCGACCTTCTGTCTGCATGTACAGTCAGAGGCGTCACAATATTCGTCACCCGGACACATAGCACTATTCGGATCACACTCAGGTGTATCTCCGTCACTGTCACAGGCAACGTGTGAACTATCTTGGGGTTTGTTTTTGTACATCAATACATTTGATCCTGGCAGAACACAGGTGAATCTACCGCCTTCTTCTCCGAACTGTTCTACTGACTCTTCAGGATCCCAACATGTAGCAGGATTATAGCCTTCACTTGCCGGACATGACTCAGTATTAAACACATTCCTGGGATCTACCGGCAAACGTTTACCAAATTGATTACCCAAAGTAGTGCCCCAAGACTGATCCCATGCACTGGTGGAACGATTTGGGATATAGCTACCCGTGGCTAAATCAGGAAAATACCCCTCATTAGCATATAAATTTTGTGCAGCATCACGAACGTCATGCAGCCAGCCCATTCTCTTCATATCATTTTCCAGCTTCTCCTTGTCAGAATAGTCAACAACATTTGTATTAAATTTCCAATTCCGCACCATCTCTTTATATATATCTTTGGTGATATCACTTGCTTCTTGATTGTATGAAATTAGATACATATTTGCATAAAGACTTGGTGCTACTAAATTTGTGGCACCGACATACTTGGTACGGCCAACGGTCATATAGAGATACCCGTCAATATCTTCCTCGTTTTTAGCTGACCCAATTATTTCGTCGGGTAAGCCCTTGGTAAACCACAGTTTTGGTGTATATTTCTCTGTATTCTTCATTACCCTGATACCTATAGCGTCTTCTGAGGTAACACAAGTGGATGTATATTCCTCGCATATTTCAGGACCTGGGCCACCAAACTCTACAGCACTACAATCAACCCTTGTCCCCTCGCATAGCTGTAATCCTGTGAAGAAAACTTCTCTTAAAATTTCCGGTTCTAAATCCGGTCCATCGACAGCCACAACTTCTGTGAAAGCCGGTAAGCCTTCGTCCCGACAATACCAGACAGAAAAATTGGTCGGATCATCATTATACGGCCAATCTTCTACGGGCCAGGGGTTTTCACACAGTTCTACAACAGCCTTAGAATCATCAGATAGTGTTTTTTCATAGCCAACCGAAATTACTTCAACGTCCACGTTAATAAACGTTTCGTCGCTTCTATTCTGAGCTGTTCCTACAACATCCCGCAAAACTGACGCGGGCGGAATCGTAACAATAGTATCATTATCCGATGACCAATCATAAGTCCATTCATAAATACCAGGAATCAAGTCAATCGGCTGAGTATAGTAATAAGTATTTACCGTATAATCTTGTGTCTCGCCTTCAAAAGTATACAAACGATAGCCGGGATCAATCTCTACGCTAGTTAATTGGCAAACGTCTTCAGTGTCAATCACTGTAAATGACCAGTCTGCATTTGCTACCAAGCTAAACCCATTCTCACTTAGAACGCCCAGCTCATCATCACCTACAACCTGAATATGGTAAATGGCATTTCTTATCAATAGTCCGGGTCTGTATTGAAAAGTATATGAATTATTATGATCAAAAGATCCACTAACATAATCACCTACACAGGTAAGGGTATCAGGGCTACATACAGAAGAACGGCACTCTGTGTCATCAATGCAAGGGTCACCGTCATTACTATTGCCTAAATATAATTGGAAAGTGTCATAATTTATACTACCGCTCTCCATGGCTTGATCAAACTCAACCTCTATAACAGTATTGCGACAAACATCCACCTGTCCATCCTCTGGGAATCTAGAAGTAATGGTTGGTCTGGCAACGCATTGACATTCTTCATCACAGCCAAATCCCACCTCACATGCAGTCTGATCTACAGAACATGTCCATATTTCAGAACTACAGTCATATTC
>JAHIZJ010000123.1 GCA_018814765.1 Patescibacteria group bacterium | reverse complement strand
GCCCACCGATAGACGCGATGATACCCCAGCATCGATGGAAGCATCAATAAGTTTTTAACTCTTAGTACTACAGCGCAACTTGTGCGTTCAACTTTTCAGCCAGCGCACCTCTTTTCTTTCGGTGCGACTCATAGGCGGTTAAATTTCGATGTAAGTGGTATTCAACGATTTCCATCACTCCCTCCAAGCTGAGTGATCTGAGGGGAAGTACTGCTGATAACAACCTGCGAACCAAGGGCAGGGTCAGCAGCGGAGTTTTTTTTTAATCGCAATCGCAGGCGAAGCAAAAAATGCAGGGCTAAAAACACATAGGTCATATGCCGATGCCAGGCGGGCCAGGAACGATGTTCGTAATAATCCATGCCGACCTGATCTTTGCCTTCCTGAAAGCACTGCTCAATGGGCCAGCGCATGGTTGAGGCTTTGATAAGCTCTGCAAGCGGGATTTCCTTGGGCGCATTGGAGATGGCATATTGGATCTGTCCATCGGGGTTTTTCCGCAAAAACAACCATTGCCGATCTCCTATGGGCAATCCGTCGCGAGACAGATAGACCCGGATACGAGCCACTTTGGCGACAATCGGTCCTTTGGCGCCCTCGGCCACGATGACCGGCTTCCAGGCGGCACGTCCGGATTTGGCGATTTGAGATACGCTTCGCGCTTTGGGTTGACCCGGTAATATTCTGATTTTGCTTGGACGACGGCCGCGGCCCTTGTAGGCCGGCAAACCGAGCTTTGGTTTTTTGGTAAAAACTTGGGCATCGGACCGTATTCCCGCAAAGTAGTACAGCTCCTTTGGCAGGGCGTTTAAAAAATCAATATCACTGCCGAAGGCGGCATCGGCGCCGATCCACTTTGCAGGGAAAAAACCGGTTGCGACAACGTCATTGATTAACTTAAGGGCAATCTGCTGTTTGGTTTCAAAGACAAGATCCTCTGGAACCAGATTGGCTTTACGCCTTTTCTCCTGCTCTTCGGCAAACCAGCTTTCGGGCATATACAGACGGCAGCTGAGCAGTCCATACCCTTGATCACTTGAGTAGCCGACAAAGACACCGGATTGGCAGTTTTCGACCTTTCCGGCAGTGCCACAATACTGTCGGGCCACCCCGACGGATTCTTTTCCTTTCTTGACAAATTCACTGGGGTCAACGGTAATCATTGCCTCAGGGGAGCTGATCATCGGAGCCAGCATGCCCTGGTGAGTGTGCTGCATGGCCAGATGATCCCAGTGATAGTTTTTCATAAACATCTGAACCGAACGGACGGATTTTTTGTCGAGAAATTCAAGCGCGATCGGTTCTGCGGATTTGGCTTTGGCATTGCTCATCAGCCCGGATATATAGGCCAACCCCAAGCGCTGGTGCTCGATGCGGCCAAAGCAGTCATGAAAGAGTTGATGAAATTGGACAAGTTCTTGAGCCATCGTTTTGATATCGTCCTGATCAAGATTCAAATCTGAGACCAGTTGCGGATGCCATCTACAGTGTTCTAAAATCATGACAAGCTCCTCCACTTTGCTTTTAGTTTGTGGAGGACGATTCAACAGGGGTTTTTGTCGGCTACCGATAATGCGTCTGAAGTCAGGCTCTATAACATAAAGGTAAACCTCCTTTGCGCTACCGTGATAGCGGTATCCTTTTCCCTGCTTGCTGCTGCCATAGGTATGTCCAACGTGCAGCCAGTTTGAGGCTCTGTAGCATATTCCTTTAAAATAACGACTATCGACAAAAGTCTCTAAAAGAAGTAAACGATGGTTAAAGTGGTGCTGCCAGTCTTTTGCTAATCGTGCGATATTTTGCGCCAGAACATGGGAAGCCAAATGGGCAATTCGCACCCAGGGCATCACCAAAAATCGGCTGTTGCAGGCCACCTGATTTAGGTGCCGCTTCCTTTGAACCGCCGACCATCCGATGAAACAGTCCCTGGCAGCCAGTCTTAAAGCCGGTGCACTCCATGACAGGGCAGCCACCGGCCGAGCCTTGATGAACGCTAAATATTTGAGTCGATGACCTAAAAGATTCCGATAGCCCAGGTAATGGTAACTGCTGACCAGTTGGTCCCATAGGGGTTCCAAACCAGATCCACTGATCAGCTCGACGGTCACCGGAGGCAAATGGCTCAGCTCTCCAACAATCAGCTGAGTATCGATGAGAGCTGAAGATTTCAATTCAAAATCGTGTTTGTATTTGGATGGTTCCATGCAAGAAAATGTGTTGTCGCTTTCAGGGCGTACGCTACCTGCTCCGGCAAAAACTGCATCAATGCCGGCAGATGCACAAATTTCTGATCCGCAACCCCTATCAATCGCCCTGTTGATCTGCATCATACACATTTTGGGAAGACTTGTCTATAAAAATATTACGCTGT
>JAHIZJ010000041.1 GCA_018814765.1 Patescibacteria group bacterium | reverse complement strand
TCCCTTGTTTCTCGGTATTGTTGCAGAACATAGCTGAGAATTGCGCCAAAGTCATTTGATGAGCCACGCTTAAGCGCAATATCACACACCAGGGCTGCATTCTCAAGCGTTATCGGGAATGACGAGCCTGGCAGTGAGACATAGATGAACCTACCGGTGGGAAGAATGGACATGTTGAGATTCCAGCTGTATTGAATCTTCCTGTCTAGGCCAGAGTGCAGGTAGTAACCGCTTGGCTGTCGGTTGAACCAACCTCCTAGCTTGAGCAAAAAGAGGCTCTCAGTTGTGTAGAATCTTGGCTGTGTTTGTTCTCGACGGAGGATTACACCTACGATCATTGCTTGTTCTCCAGTACCGACGCTGATCTTTGCCCAGTATCCACGCACGTTCCTATCCCAGTAAGAACGGAACCAGCGCAGGTGGTTGTTCTTCCAATCGTTTTTTACCGGGAAGCCAATCGGACAAAAGAGGGCCATAATGATACCTAGAAGCGTCAATGGCAGATAGATAAGATTGTTTATCTCCTTAATGGTGTCGTAAAAAAGCACTGTAAGTAGCATTAACATGCCACACCCACACACCATCGTGAGAAACACGAATGATATGGCAACCTTCCATCCTCCTGTCAAAGGAAGACAATACGCAATTTCGGATCGGAAATTGGACATGGTAGCCTCCTAACCAGTTTTCACACAATGTGTGACCAACGGGCGGCACTGCGGATAGGCCTTCCCCGAACCCTACGTGGTTCTGGGGCAATCCTACCGGCACACCTCAAGGATATTTGGCTGTAAAAGAGCCAAGTCACCAGGAATCTCCTGATAACACAGGATAATAGCATTATATACTGAAAATGTCAAGGCATACAGTCAAGAATCATGGGTTATCATATGGTATGTACTTTTGTGGATAACTTAAACATTGACATTAGATGATACTGGTGATAATGTTCGTTTCAGATATGAAAAGGAAACGAAACAAGAAAATGTGTGGAGGCAAGAGCCTGGACTGATTCCCCGGAGATGGGGAATTTTTTTTAGGCTTTGTTCATTGAAAACAAGGAGGGGAAAAGGTGAAACATGTCATTAGTGCGGCGGATTTTGAGCGCAGTTGGGTCGATGAGGTTCTTGAAAGAGCCACTAGATTCATCGGACCTTATCGTTCAGGTGTACCAGTCGGAACCAGGCCCGAAAAGGTGACAATCTTTATGGGTGAAGCCAGCACCAGAACTGGCAATTCCTATGCTGAAGCTGCCCGTTTACTTGGCTGTCCGACTGATCTTATTCCTAGTGGTGATCTAACTTCACTCATCAAAGGTGAGTCTCTTGGAGCGACCGGAAGGATGTTGTGTGGACAGGGTGCGAAGGTGATTCCTATCAGAACGAAGATTGAGGGCGGAGCCCGTTGGCTATCAGAGATGTTTGCGATGAAGGGATACGAGTACGACGTAGCAGTTCACAATTGCGGCGATGGAGCCAACCAGCATCCTTCACAGGCACTACTTGACCTGCTTACAATACAGCAGAGGCTGGGCAGGACGGATAACATGACAGTGGGGTTCGTCGGTGATCTGCGCAACAGCCGAACTGTACATTCGCTGGTATTAGCGCTGCGCCTTTTTTCGAACATCAAACTGGTGCTAGTGTCATCGCCTCAAGTAAAGCTTCCCAATTGGTACTACGAAGGTATTGAGACTGTAGTGGCTGATACGGTTGAAGCGCTTAAGGGATGTGATATAGTCTGCGTAACACGTGTACAGAGAGAGCGCTTTGATGACGAGGTGACATACCAGCGAGTCAGGGGACTATACTCGATTGGTGCAAAAACGCTGGAGATGCTGGGTGACAAAACACTCATCATGAATGTCCAGCCAATATGCGCTGAAGATCTAGACATTCATCCAGAGATCTGGCGGCATCCACAGGTAATCATGGATTACCAAGCTAAAATGGGGATGCCAACCCGCATGGCTTTGCTCGAGTGGTCACTCGAACATTTGCAGGAGACAGATTCTCATGAGTGTCCAGCACCAACGATTCGAGTTGTAAGTGAGGGTTCAGCCAGTGAAGCCATAGCTAGAAAACGTGCTCAGCAGCAATACTTCATACCCATAGAACGCGGTACGGTAATAGACCGCATTACACAAGGTATGGTTGCTAGAGTAGAGTTATTGCTCGATGCTGAAAACTGTAATGGTGACGGAGCCGTATTGCCTCTTAAGAAGCTAAAGACAGATAAGCTTCCATGGGGTCTAAAGGACGTACTTGTTGTTGAAAACGGTTTCTTTACAGATGAACAGTTAGCCATGGTTTCAGTGCTAGCACCGGATGTGGTTTTCAACGAGATTCGTGATGATCGACTGATCAAACGGAGAGTAGAATTTGTTAGTCACATCACAGCCGGTCAATGTCCGAATACAGTCTGTGTTACTGATATGGACGTTGAGGCTGCGCTTTATCCGCACTTCCATGTCTTGAATGGAGGTGGAAGCATCCAGCTAAAATGCCACTTCTGCGAGAGACACTTCCGTGTCAATGAAGTGTTCAGCTAGACAGCTAACTGAATATCAATATAGGGAGAAGTCATCAGACATCTCCCTCTTTTTTATTAAAAAAACGAGCGCTGGAAAGACGCTCGTATATAGATGGGTAGTGGTAGCAGAGGGCTAGCCGTGGTTCAGGGAAATCCCCGTGGTTCCGTTCTGCGTGCTGATCCATACATATGAATTGCGACGAAAGTTGAATACTGTATCGCGCACCAAGAGAATGAGGTACTTAAGCTCCAAGATGGGGCGACTTTGAGAAGACCAAACGACCAACGCGGCTTCTCTGCGCACTTCGCTACAAGAAGTTTCGAGGATACCCAAAAGGTCTGGCCAGTCAGCTATACCTTCAGGATCAAGCAGACCGATGATCTGTCTAGCTTTATCCTGGGGTGTGATTTTCGGAATTGACACGTCCACCTCCCGTATTTAGGGGTTTTATTTTCTAGAATGAACTGATTTACATATTAATAAAAATCATTTGAAATGTCAATAGAATTTATATTATTTGAGATGGTTTTTTATTAGAGCTTGAGCTTGTTGCTGGTTATTCACCCAACAAATACTTTTATCTTTTCTGAACCAAGTAAGCTGTCTTTTTGCATAATGACGAGTATCTCGTTTGATCAGCTCAACGGCTTTGTCTTTTGAGATTTCTCCACGGAGATATTGGCCGATTTGTTTATAGCCAATCCCGGACATAGCTGGAAGATCCCATGAGTATTTTTGACTTAGTTTTTTAACCTCAGCTACTAGTCCACGTTTGATCATCTGATCAACGCGATCATTGATTTTTTTATAAAGCTCATCTCTATTTATCTGAATACCTATTTGCAGTACATCGTAAAGTGAATTATCGCGTTTTTTCTTTTTGACGACATCAATATGAGCATCCTTGGCTATTTCAATTGCTCTAATAAGATAACGACGGTTATTTAGATCAATTGAGTGCGTTGATCGTGGTGCTAGTCTTTTTAAATATGCTGACAATTGCTTGGTGGTTTTTTGCTCTAGTTTTCTTCTTAGTATTTTATTTGGTTTGACGCGTGGGATGAAGTATCCATCAACTATTGAAGATATGTATAGGCCTGTACCACCGACCAAAAACGGAAGCTTACTGTCAGGCAGATCATTTATTGTCTTATGAACATCATTTTGGAAATTTGCTAATGAGTAGCTTTCGTTAGGTTTAATATGATTTATGAGAAAATGCTTTATTCCTTTTTGCTCTATACGATTGGGTTTGGCAGTGCCAATATTCATTTCTTTATAAATTTGACGCGAATCTGCAGAAATAATTACGCCGTTATAAAGCTTGGCTAAATATATAGCATAACTTGATTTACCGGACGCTGTTGGTCCTAAGATAACGATGAGTTTTTTCATTGACTTTTGATGCTATTGATGATAAGTTCCGAGACGGGGTATGTTCTTTGCAAACTATACAGAATAGGAGGTCTGTGTGGGCATAATAGATGAGCTAGTGTTCGCTTTTTCTGCTATATGGCAAGAGCAGGTAACAGCTGTCTTGTTATTTAAGGCGGGGTATGGACTGTGGAAAGGATACTTGGTTTTGCTGTGCGGATCAAGTATTGGCATCATCCTGGTGTTCTACTTTCCTGAGTACATAACCTGGATTACGCGTTTCATTGCTATGTTGGTAAGACGGGCTTTGTCACTGAATGGCAGAAGAAAAGAGCTGTCTGCTTTTGAACTGTTATTTGTTAAAGGCTGGAGCTGGGTAATGCTACAAAGAGAACGACTCATTGAATGCATTACCAATAGCAACAGCCCAAAGTGGTTCATATTTTTCGCCACCGCCATACCAATACCCGTAATCTATCTTGCTCCGATTGCTGCTGCTAGGTTGCTCCGATTGCATCGGGGATTCACCATTGTTTACCTGGCCAGTGTGGTGCGGTCGTTCATTATTGCATTCTACACATACAGGGTATATATTGCCCTGAGATAACGCTTATTGCTTCGATGGTGATGAGCGTTTTTTTAATGCTCCTTTTAGGCTCCAAGCAGTTGCAGAGGTTACTTTAACTGTAGCAAATAGACCGGTGATGTCTTTGTCTGATTTTACTCTGATGTTTTTTAGCCCGTAGGTTTTACCATCACAATATCCTTTAGAACATTTTTCAAATAGAACCGTTTGTTCTGTATTGATCAGTTTATTGTTATTTTCTTGTGAACCCTGGCTCAGAATTTCAGTCAGTTTTTGGTCTCTCAGACGTTTTTCTTTTATAGAAACATTATCCTTAAGATTGGCAGCGGGTGTCCCCGGTCGAGTAGAGTATTGTGAAATGAAAGCCATGTCGAATTTAAGCTCTTTGACTAGCTGACAAGAATCTTTGAAATCTTTTCTAGTCTCGCCACAAAAACCAACTATAAAGTCAGTGGATATTACGGCATTGGGAATATGTTTACGTATTTTGGTAATAAGGTCTTTAAAGTGCTTTACAGCATATTGTCGGTTCATTGACTGTAATATTTTGTCACTGCCGGATTGGACAGGTAGGTTAATGTGAGAGGTGATTTTTTTTGATTGAGCAATAACGTTGATCAACTCATCACTCATGTCATATGGATGGCTGGTTATAAACCTTATCCAGAACTTTCCGGGGATGTTTTCAATTTTATTTAGTAATTGCGGAAAATTCATGGGGTTTTTTACTGTAAGTTTAGAAGCTGTAACCCGTTTATCTTTATCATGGTAATAAACCTTACGTTGTGGGAAATTAATAGCCACGCCTTGAAAATCCCAGCCGTATGAATTGACATTTTGTCCAACTAGAGTTATTTCTTTATAGCCATTTTTAATAAGCTGACGAACCTCTTTAATTATATCGTTAGGAGGTCGAGATACTTCTTTACCTCTGGTTAACGGTACGGCACAGTATGAGCAATGCTTATTGCAACCCCTTGATATTGGTATGAACGCCTGAAACTTAGAATTGTATTGTGGCTTAATATCAAAGTAGTTATCCAAGTCTGACGATAGAGCCTTATTATTCTTGGTCCGATTTTTGTTTAATAGTTGGGGTAGCAATTTTAATTCAGTTATTGGAAAAATATGATCAAATGATTTATCAAATAATTTTCGGTCTGTTTTTAGAAGACACCCTGTTAGCAGGGTAATAAGAGAGCGCTTCTTTTTTACTTTATTCCATCGGTTGGCACGGCCATGTATTCTGTCAACAGCCTTTTGCCTGACAGAACAGGCCAGTACGACTATCAGATCTGCCTGCGATTCTTGTTGGGTTTGTTTATAGCCCAAATCATTGAGTACGGTTTGGACTCTTTCTGCGTCTGAGTAATTCATGTGGCATCCAAATATTTGGATATAATATTTCATAAAACAATTGTCTTATTAAGAAAGCACTCCTAAATTAGAAGTGATAGTGTGGAGCAGCTACCTTGCTCCTAAATATTTTATTTACTTTAACAAATATGTTGTTGATGCTAATTAATACTGCGAGATTTTATTTGGGCAAATACCTCTTTGATCCAAGCAGACTTCGACACAGTTTTCACATCCTTACTTCCTCTAGCACGCACATGTAGTTTGGTTGATTTTGCTTCTTTGTCTCCAATCACCAACATATATGGTGTTTTTAATTTAATAGCTTTACGAATTTTATTACCGACCGTTTCATTGGCAGAATCAACCTTGACCCTCAGTCCGGCTGAGCGTAATTCTTCTGATAATTTTTCAGATGGCTTAATGTGGTCTGAACCAACCGGGATTATTTGGACTTGAACAGGGGAGAGCCAAACTGGAAAGGCACCGCCGTAATGTTCGATCAAGATACTTAAAAAACGTTCTATTGACCCGGCCACAGCGATATGAATCATAACGGGTTGAGATTTATTTCCGTCTTTGTCGGTGTATTCAAGCTTGAATCTATCAGGTAGATTAAAATCCAATTGGATGGTTGAAAGCTGCCAACTTCGGCCTAATGAATCTGTGGCCTTAAAATCAATCTTTGGCCCATAAAAAGCAGCCTCGCCTTCGTGAACAGTATATTTTACTTTGTGTTTGGTTAGCAGTTTTTTTAGAGTTGCTTCAGACTTGTTCCAGACTGAGTCACCTCCAAGGTATTTATCATGATTTTTTGGGTCACGTACCGATAGTTCAACTTTTATTGGGAAACCAAATGTTTTATTAAATTTGGAAATTATATCAAAAGCACCTTCGGCCTCGTTCAGTATTTGGTCTGCACGACAGAAGATGTGAGTATCATCAATTGTGATAGATCTTACACGTGACAATCCCATCAATTCGCCAGTTTGTTCGTCGCGGTACATTTTTGTTGTTTCGGCCAAACGAACTGGTAAGTCACGATAACTTCTGGGTAAGGCAGAATAGATCATGACATGGTGGGGGCAATTCATTGGTTTTAGAACAAACTCCTCACTTTTACCTTTTACAAAAAAAATGTCATTTTTAAATTTATCCCAGTGACCGGACTTTTTATAGAGATCACTTTTTGCTATGTGAGGAATGTCAACTGGCTCATAATTATATTGACCTTTTAATTCATCTAGATAAGTGGCCAGCTCGTTCATTAGTATAGTGCCGTTGGGTAAAAACAGAGGTAAGCCGGGTCCAACCAGATCTGAAAAAGCAAAAAGTTCCAGTTCTTGACCTAGTCTTCTGTGTTCTCGTTTTTCAGCTTCTTCTTTCATGGCTAAATATTCATCTAGCTCTTGTTTAGACGAAAAAGCCACTCCATATATTCTTTGAAGTTGGGGCCTCTTCTCATCACCACGCCAATAAGCACCGGCTAGGGAAACTAGTTTAAACGACTGAGTATCAATTTCATTTGTTGAATTAATATGAGGACCTCCACAAAGATCGATGAAATTAGCAGAGCGGTAGAAGGTAATTGGCTTTTTTTCCTTAATCAGCTCTGCTAATAGTTCTTCTTTATAAGGATTGCCTTTAACGATCTTGGTTGCTTCTTCGGCGGTTGAGGAAACTCTTTCAAATGAAATATTTTTTTTAATCAGTTGTTTCATGCGCCTTTCTAGGTTTGGCAGCATATCGTCAGTGATTTTTTCAGGTAGATCAAAATCATAATAAAAGCCATTATCAATTGTTGGACCAATACCAAGCTTGGTCTGAGGAAATCTTTCCATAACCGCCATAGCCATTAAATGGGAAAGAGAATGACGTATTTTTTCTATTTGGTCTTTTGTCATATCAAGTACATTATACTACTTTATTAAGAAAATCAAAAGTATCATTTTAGTAGTAAAAAAGTAGATGAGGTGGCGCTACCTCATCTGCGATGATTATATTATTTAAATTACGCTTAAAAGAAAAATCCCACCAGTCCATTAGGCGGGAAAGAAAGAACGTTAGACAGTCACTAAAACTAAAAGGATTCACTGCCATGATTGATGTTGGTGGAAGG
>JAHIZJ010000040.1 GCA_018814765.1 Patescibacteria group bacterium | reverse complement strand
CCATGATTTGTTTGGCTGATTCAAGATTTGCTGACGGCTGGAAGTATGAGGCCACTCGGCTTTTCAGATTGACAGCTTTGCCCACATAAATTACAGTTCCGTTCTTATCCTTGAATAAATAAACACCGGGCTTTTTTGGGAGAGATGTTGTCTTTTTCTTTAGGCTAGTCATGGTTCAATTATAGCAATTATTTCAATATAATATCACCCTTGACTTTTCATTGTCTATATGATATAGTGTCTGGTTCTGTATGTTCTTTGTTAACGCTCAAACCCCGGTGTTCGGAAGTTTGAGAAATTTCACTCGTCTCCAACAAACGGCCTAAATGGCCATGGGAGGTCCCGGTGAAGAAGCCCGAAGTAGTAGTACCGAAAACTCTGACATGGGACAAGCTGACAGCTCTGTATATCTACGTGGTATACGTATTGAAACAGCCTCTGTCTGAAGTGGGAGTCCATTTCGAGGATGAGTATCAAAACCATGGGAGCATCCCCGGTGGTGTTTATGATCTCGATGTTGTCCAAAGGTATAACATGAGTGGACGATTCGGTTCAGCAACCGAGCGTGTGGCCTCTAACCATGATCTCATGGAAGAAGTCCCGGGAATGAGACACCTGGTAAGTATTCTGAACCGTAACAATCGTACAGGTTGTCTCAAGGGACAGCAGCAGAGTCTGGTCTGGTTGATCCGCGAACTATATGAAGCCGGGCGCAATGTTGATTTCAGGCAGCATCGTCTGTCAGTCATCGACCTGTTTTGGCCGGTGCTGGATACTTTTTTCAAAGCGGCACATGAATGTGAACCGGCCGTTGAGGCTCTGTCCGAGACTCTGACGCTCGGGGGATACACCAAGCTGATGCACCTAGCCAAAGTATCGGACGATGAGATTACTCAACGTCTGGGGCAGCTTAAAGCGGGTTTCCAGAAGGCCAGAGCTGCTTGGGAGCGATCCAGGACGAAGGCATCCACAGTTCAGCCGGAACATGCTTTCAATGTCTCGGTTTACAGAATGCCGGACAGCGAAGCCGATGCGCACATGGTCGTATCAGACGACACACGTCTTCCAAGGGAGTATCTGCGGGCACATGGTGAAGTGCGTTTACTGGTCATTCGTAAACGGAGTGGTCACTATGCCATTTTTGTTCGTGGCCGGCAGATCCTTGAAAGGCTTCATGTAATTCTCGAAGAACGGGAACCCGGCCGGTGGTTTCACGATACACGCCCGGACTCCCCATTGTTGCTTAACGGCAGTTCATCGCGGGCTGCAGTGGCCTCTGATCTGAAGCCCTTGGAATTGATTCGGCTCATCCAAGACAACTACAGACACAGAACTCATCGTGATCAGCAGGAACTTCGTCGTGGGCGTACCAGACGATAAGTGCCTTTCTTGGGCCCGAACAGCTATTAGTGTTGTTCGGGCCCCCCTTCTCTAAAAACCATTCATTTACTATACTTAAAGAGTATGAATCCTCAACCAATAAAAACAGTAGTAATGTATCCTCGGCCCCATCCCGACAACATCGTGGCCCTGTTTTTGTTACAAGAATTTGGTGAAGGGTGCTTCCCGGGCATTAAACAAGCCAAGCTAGAGTTTTGGAACATGCTTCCTCCTGATAAAACCGCCGATGAGCTTGAGCAAAACGGCTATCTATTGATTGATATGGGGGGTGGTAAGTTTGACCATCATCATGATCAGCATACTGATGATAAAACCACTTGTGCATCTACTTTAGTTGCACGCTATTTGAATATTGATAAATTACCAGAATTGAGAAAGTTGCTTGAATATGTGCGTAGGGATGACCTAGAAGGACGCGGGATTGTCTCCAAAGATATCATTGATCGGGCCTTTGGACTTTCGGCTATTATAATGAATCTTAATCGCGACTATCCCGATCATCCGGAATATGTGGTTGAAGTTGTGCAGCGGATTGTTTTAGCTCACTATCATGAGGAATATCGACGTAAAGTATTGATGCCAAAAGAATGGGAAGAGTTACAAAAAAATAATTTGGCCAAGCAATTTAACATACCCATGGCTCGTTCCTCAATAAAAGTGGTTATGGTAAAAACAGACTCAAAAAGTATTATAGGATATTTAAGAGCTGTTGGTACAGTAAGAGCTGATATTGTAGTACAGCAACAGTCATCCGGTCATACTAATATTGTTACAAGACAAATAAAACCACGATTTAATCTTATATCCACAATTTCCGCTTTGCGTCAGATGGAAGGCAGAAAAAAAGGACTAAACCTTTCAGATGTTGATAGTCAACAACTAATAAAACCAGGGCGCATGGATGGTGTTGAAGAATGGTATTTTGACACAGCTGCCAACACACTCCAAAACGGTGGTTGCAGTAGCGAAAATATTCATCCGACACGTTTATCGTTGGCGGAAATAGAAATGTTATTATCGAAAACCCTACCCATGGGTGAACCAGTTAATAATGGAGTTAGTAGACAGCGTTCATCTAATGCAGGGGGAGGCCAAAATAGAAACACTAGGCAGCGTGGACGGATACGTCATAGATAAAGTCTGTTATTTATACATACTAATAGTTGGATAATTGCCTGAAATTTATCAGGTTTTTTGTTTGGAGTGCTTAAGACGTGTCAAATCATTTAACTATGACACCGAAATTCCTCTTTTGGTATCATAGAAAATGACGCTAAAGAAGGCATTAATTTGTTAGTTAGATTAATATTTTCGTGACCTTTTTTATTTTGATAAATTTTAAAAAGATTATCT
>JAHIZJ010000006.1 GCA_018814765.1 Patescibacteria group bacterium | reverse complement strand
GTGCTATACTGATAGAAGCAACACAAAATATTGGAAGCGGATCTTAACTTGTTGAAGTATCACGCAATTTTTTTTGCTCCCAACACAGCGGTGTTAATGTAAAATTAATAATTATCTTCCTGTGGGAGATCTCCCAAAGGGAGAAAAATGTAAAATGAAAGTATTTTTTAATTTTAAATTAATAATTGTTAATTAAATATGCATTGTCCTCTTTGCCACGAAGAAACCAAGGTTGTTGATTCACGTTCGGTCAACAGTGAAATGACTGTACGTCGACGCCGTGAATGTTTGAAATGTAATTTTAGATTCACAACCCATGAACAGATAGAGTTGCTTGACATTCAAGTAATAAAGAAAGATGGAGGACGTGAAGCCTATAAACGAATAAAACTTGAAGCCGGTGTTCGCAAAGCTCTGGAAAAAAGGCCTTTTGGTGAGGAGGATATACAAAAGTTAATAATGTCTATAGAAGTGGAGATCCAAAAAGTAGGTGGTCAACAAATAGCTAGTCAAAAAATTGGTCACATAGTTATTAATAAGTTAAAAGATTTTGATTCAGTCGCGTATTTACGCTTTGCTTCGGTGTATAAATCATTTGACGACCTTAAAACTTTTAATCTGGAAATAAATAAATTAGAAGATAGTAACTAAAGTAAAAAATATATGACAATCGCACCAAACAAAGTCAAGGCTAGTCTATCGGTCAAGAACATTATACGCACATTTAAACAGGCCCCAAAAAAGGTAAAAAAGCGTGATGGACGGATAGTGGAATTTGATCAAAGCAGGATTAATCAGGCTATAACAAAAGCCATGAGTTCGGTTGGTGAAGTAAATAAATCCTTGGCCAAGCGCTTGAGTGAAGAGGTGGCAACCATACTTATAGAGCGCTCACCGACCGATGAGATCCCTACCGTTGAAGGGGTACAGGATATCGTAGAAGAAGTGTTGGTACGCGCTGGTCTGGTTAAGGTAGCTAAGTCATTTATTATTTATCGTCAAAAACATAAAGAAATCCGTGAAGCTAGAAAGATGTTGCAGGAATATCAAGTGGAGGTCAAGTCGACCCCCAATGCCATGACGGTACTAAAGAAACGATATTTGCGTAAAGATGAAGAGGGCCAGATAACCGAAACCCCAGAAGAGCTGTTTAAACGTGTGGCTAACAATATTGCTTACGCGGATAATTTATATAAGACACTTTATCATCAGGACGTGGATATTGAGGAGACCGCCAAGGAATTTTATAAACTGATGAGCAATCTAGAGTTTTTACCCAACTCTCCGACACTAATGAATGCGGGTCGTGACCTACAACAATTGGCCGGTTGTTTTGTTTTGCCAATTGATGATGACATGGCTGGTATATTTGAAGCAATAAAAAACACAGCTCTAATTCATCAAAGTGGCGGTGGCACGGGTTTTTCGTTTACTCGTTTGCGCCCTCACGGTGATATAGTGAAGTCAACCGGTGGTATTGCTTCAGGCCCGATTTCATTCATGAGAGTGTTCAATGCAGCCACCGAAGCGGTTAAACAAGGTGGAACCAGACGCGGAGCAAATATGGGAATATTGAGAGTTGACCACCCGGACATTCTTGAATTTATTACCTCAAAAGAAAACAACGAAGAGCTAAACAACTTTAATATATCCGTTGCCATTACCGAGGAATTCATGAAAGCAGTTGAAAAAGATAAGAGTTATGATCTAATTAATCCTCGTAGTGGCCTGATAGTGAAAAAAGAATCGGCCAAAAAGGTCTTTAACCTGATGACCACGATGGCCTGGAAAAACGGTGATCCGGGGATTATTTTCATTGATCGTATTAACCGTGATAACCCGACACCGGAAATTGGCGAAATAGAATCCACAAATCCTTGTGGAGAACAGCCATTACTGCCATACGAATCATGTAATCTTGGATCTATTAATCTGGCTAAAATAGTTACAGAAAAAAAAGAGATTGACTGGGACAGGCTTCGCGGGACAGTAAAAACTGCCGTTCACTTTCTCGACAACGTCATTGACATGAACCGTTTTCCATTACCTGAAATTGAAGAAATGGTTGAGCGAAATAGAAAAATAGGTTTGGGAGTAATGGGCTTTGCAGACCTATTAATCATGCTGGAAATACCTTACAATTCATCTGAAGCACTAAAGCTAGGTGAGAAAATAATGCAGTTTATTTCCAAAGAAGCCCAAGCAGCCTCTGAAGAAATGGCCAAAGTGCGAGGCGCCTTCCCCAGCTTCCCGCAAAGCATATATGCAAAAAACGATGGTAAAAAGATGAGGAATGCCACACGAACCACTATAGCGCCTACTGGAACAATATCTATCATTGCCGGTTGCTCTTCAGGCATTGAACCTCTATTTGCCATCTCGTATGTTAGGACTAATATATTGGATGCCGGGGACAGTCTGATTGAGGTGAACCCTTATTTTGAAAAAGTCGCCAAAGCTGAAGGCTTCTATAGTGATGATCTTATGAGAAGAATTGCAGACAAAGG
This sequence comes from Patescibacteria group bacterium, assembly GCA_018814765.1. GTDB lineage: Bacteria > Patescibacteriota > Patescibacteriia > JAHIZJ01 > JAHIZJ01 > JAHIZJ01. The sequence goes on along the minus strand of JAHIZJ010000006.1, from coordinate 4,063 downwards.
ATCGATACAAGGATTTGATGAAATACCTGAAAAAGTGAAGAAGATATTTATTACTGCTCATGATATCAACCCAGAAGATCATATAAAAATGCAGGGCGCTTTCCAGAAACATACAGAGAATGCAGTTTCTAAAACAGTAAACTTCCCCCATGATGCAACTATTGAAGATGTAGATAATGTTTATCGTTTGGCCTACAGGCTGGGTTGTAAGGGTGTGACAATATATCGGGATAAAAGCCGTGACCTACAAGTGCTTAACATCGGTAAAACTAAAAAGTCAGAGGGTGACGACTCTGTGGGCACTGAAGCCACAAAACAAGAAATAGCTCTGGGTAAAATAGTTGATAAGGACAAGTGTCCTGAGTGTGGCTCCAAGCTGGAAATAAAAGAAGGCTGTAAGAGCTGTTCAGGTTGCGGATTTTCAGCCTGCAGTATTTCATAGTCATATGACCACAAGAAAAAAAGGCATAACTATAGTATATACCGGGAATGGTAAAGGTAAAACAACCGCTGCCATGGGTTTGGCCTTAAGAGCCAGTGCCTATGGTTTTAAGGTGACCATGCTGCAGTTTATTAAGTCACCCAATGAGTCAGGCGAGATGAAGCTATACCAGAAGAAAAAGATTGGCTTTGTAATCAAGTCATTGGGTTTAGGCTTCGTGGGCATGTTAAATGATAATCTGACACGCCGGAGTCATAGACAAGCCGCCCGGAACGCTCTTAAAGAAGTTAAACGTCAGATGAAGCGCTGTGATGTGCTGATTCTAGATGAAATAAATAACGCTCTTCACGGAAAGCTTATTACCTTATCTAGCGTGGTGGAAATAATAAAAAACAAACCAAAGTTATTAACCTTAGTGTTGACCGGAAGACACGCTCATTCGAAGATAATAAAATTAGCAGACTTGGTTACTGAAATGAAAGAAATCAAACATCCCTACCAAAAGGGAGTACTAGCACAGAAGGGCATTGATTATTAATAGTTGGTCTCGTACAGAAAAATATTACCACCAAAACTAGAAATCCGAAGCACGAATCTCTAAGGAAATACGAATATTCAAATAATCAAAGTTCGAAACAGATACTAGTAGAAAATGTTTCGGTTATTCATATTTCGACATTCGTAATTAATACAGCATTTGACAGAGCTGTTCTGTTGATATAAGGTTAGAAAGTAGCAAACGACATATAACAATTTCATAATATCAAGGGGAAGCTGGTGTGAATCCAGCGCGGTCCCGCCACTGTATGTGGAGATGCGAACCATTTGACCACTTTTCTGTCGCAATATGCGACCGAGAGGGAAGGTGTGGTAAGCCAACCTCCATGAGTCAGGATACCCTATTATATAGCCAATCTTCGGTTGAAAGAAATGGTCTGCCCGAGGAGCTCGGGTTTTTTTATCACTAATTAAGTAAAATGTATGCTTAAGTCAAAATTATATCTACTAATAGCAGTGGCTATCGGGTTAATGTCCGGAGCGGTATTAGGTACCTATTCCACAAGCACGCTGGACTTTTCTGCCAGCATTGAGCCAACTACTGCGCGAGTGGCAGGCATAGAAGATGTCAGAACCCAAAGTGTTTTGGTAATCGACTTTGGGGACACACAGATGTCTTATCCTTATCAGCTGTCACCTGAAACAGCAACTTCGGCCCAAGCGCTACTGGAAGAGATGACAAATAAAAACAATATCGCACTTGAGTCAACAACCTATGACTTTGGTACATTGATTACCGGCATTGGTGGACATACTAATGGTGACAATGATAATTATTGGATGTTTTATGTTAATGAAGACATGCCCATGGTGGGAGCCGGACAGTACACCGTACAACCAGATGACAAGATAGAATTCAAGTTTGAAGCAGGAGGTTTCTAACTATGCAAAATAAACTAAGAATAATTCTACAGAAACATAAAATAAAGCTTCCTATAGCCTTATCATTTATTATCCTGGGGATACTAAGTAGAACAGTTTTTCACATAGCACCTAACGTAGAGATGATTACTGTCATTTCATTGCTGGCTGGTTTTTATCTGGGAGGCATATATATAATATTGGTTCCGCTGGCGAGTCTAGTTGGCTCTGATATGATCATCGGTAATTCAAATATATTCCTCTTTACTTGGTCCGCCTATATTCTGGGAGGAATTTTAGGACTAATATTAAGGCTTTTTAAGGTGAACAAGAAAGTTGTTCTTATCGGTAGTGGTGCAGGTTTGGTCTTTTCTGTCTTCTTTTATCTCTATTCAAATTTTGGAGTATGGCTAATAACCCCATGGTATGACAGGAGTCTCAGTGGCTTGCTCTATTGCTACTATATGGGTCTGCCTTTTCTGCGCTTGAACCTTATTGGTAATATGATTTTTGTACCGATCGGCTTTGCCATAGCTGAGTTGATAAAATCCAAGGCTTATCAAAAGCAATCAATTGTCTTGAACAGAAAAACTAATCGAATTAGCAATACTAAAATATGAAAATTAATATAGATAAAGAAAAATGTACCGGCTGTGGGACTTGTGTCGCTCTATACCCTCAAGTTTTTACTCTGGATAGTGACGGTAAGTCAAAAGTTGTTGATCAAAAAAGTTGTGAAACAGGTGAGTGTGATTGTCAGGTGGCCGTTGATAGCTGTCCATCACAAGCAATATCTTTGAAGAAATAACGCCATATATACAGTAAGTCTACAATCTAATAAAATAAGCTCTCCCAAAGTGGAGATTTTATTAATGGGTCGTAAAATAAACATTGACACCATATAATACCTATGATAAGATACAGGTAGAAGAGAAGAGGATCCTGAAAAACAGGATTTTTTTGATTGAGAAGGGGGGCATTAAATAAGTAATATTAATGCATGTCTTCGACAAGAAGATACCTAATTAAGCGAAAATTCATTACAATAATTGCTTTGGTGGGTTTGCTTGAATTGATATATCCCCATTCTGTGGCGGGTTATAATCAGCCGGTAGTTTCGGAAAAAAAGAACATACAGGTTTTTCAGGTAAAAGATGTACAGGAAGTATTAACCCAGGAAACTAAGCAGTCCAGAGTGCATTTACCTGATATTCCTGATCGTCCTGCTAGAAAATCGTTTCTTCTAACTGTCACGGCTTATTCTAGCTCTCCCGATGAAACTTCAGGTAATCCGTTTATTACAGCCAGTGGGGCTAGAACCCAGCCCGGCACAGTGGCATATAATTATTTACCTTTTGGTACTAGAGTAAAATTTCCAGATAAGTTTGGTAATAGGATGTTTCGTATTGAAGATCGTTTGCCGACAGGGGCCAGTACATATCACGTAGATATGTGGATGCCCAGTAAAGCTGAAGCAAAGCAATGGGGCGTGAAATTGTTAAAAATTGAAATATATTAAGAGACTATGTAAGGAGGAGACATTGACCGTCTCTTTTTGTTTTGGTATATTTTATTAAGTTCTATGTATACTATCATATGTGCAATAGAATAAACCACTCTATTCAGTGTTTTTGAAAAAGACGAAACAGGGAGAGATGCGGGGTGCCTATGTTCTATGTATACTATCTTATTAGTACCGTAAACAAAGATTTGTATATAGGTAGTACTAATAATATAAAGAATCGGTTCATAAAACACAACAAAGGAAAGGTGGGATCTACCAAAGCATATAAACCATGGAAAATGCTCGGCTATGAGAGTTTTAGTACAAGAAGCGAAGCGATGAGAAGAGAGAGGTTTTTAAAAACACACCAACAAAAAGATTTATTAAGAGAAAGATTCAACCTGGCCAGTTAGCTCACGCTTCGCGGGACAGCCAAGTAGTAAGGCAGCGGTCTGTCTGGCTTCGCCGGATCTCGCGCAGCGAGACAAAACTTTTACAAGGTCATTACATCAATAATAATCCAATATATGGCGTGGTAGCCAAGTAGTAAGGCAGCGGTCTGCAAAACCGCTATACGTGGGTGCAATTCCCACCCACGCCTCCATGCGGGTGTAGTTCAGTGGCTAGAATGCTTCCTTGCCAAGGAAGAGGTCGGCGGTTCGAATCCGCTCACCCGCTCCAGTCCGAAAATTCAGATT
>JAHIZJ010000039.1 GCA_018814765.1 Patescibacteria group bacterium | reverse complement strand
AGCTGACTGGCAATCTTAGATACTTTCATATTAGGATTGTCCATTAGTCCACCACCCAGAACGATAAGCTCAGGAGACCAGAGCCTAACAACATCATGCAAACCATAAACCAAGTATTTTATCGCATAGTCCCAGGCTGCTTTTTTCTTTATCAATTTCGATTTCATACCATAGCGTTTTTCTAAAGCTGTTCCAGAAACAAGCCCCTCCCATTCACCAAGATAATAAGGTGGTAAGTAGGACTTTTTACCGGCGCAGATAATAATATGTCCAGGCTCAAAGCCTATTGAATTTGCATCAATCTTTTTATTCACAATTCTGGTACCCCCAATGCCAGTACCGATGGCAATATAAGCTACAATCTTCTTATCCTTACCAGACCCATAAGTTGCCTCTCCTAAGCCACCCAAGTCAGCATCATTTTCTAAAAACACCTTAGCATTGAGTGCTTTTTCAAGCTCTTTCTTTAATGGTTTACCAACCCAACCCTTGATATGAGGTGAATATACCAGCTTAGTTTTTTTTGGATCCAACATTCCAGCAATACCACAGCAAACTGCTTTATACTTCTTCCCACCGGATAGCTCGTCCGCAATAGTTTTAATAGCTAAAACACCCTTCTTGAAATCGCTGGGCTTATTAACAATCACACAATCATCAACCCTGCGACCAGTCCGAGAAATCGCCATTCTTAAATTTGTTCCTCCAATGTCGAATAGTAGATACATGGACTAATTAATAATTAAAAATTAAAAAAGTAAAATGTATAATTATAATATTCAATTATCCAATTTTAGAATCCGAGCCATTATTGATAATTATAATTGATATTTGTTAACATTATAATACTATCTTATCTTTTTTTAATGTAAATATCAAGTCATTACATTCTTTTTATAAACGTCACTTCAGTGCTAGTTGAGAAGGCTTTATCTTGGTGGATTATGGATTGTAAAGCTTCAGCTTTACCAAGACAGTATTAGGCTTTTCGATAAATCTAAAGATTTATATTCCAATATGGTTGATCCGATGATAGAAAAAACCGGCCTGGTTCAAATACCAAACCGATCTAAAAGTACATAGTCTCATCCCCCAATTGGGAACATTACATTTCCGTTGTAACAACGTTTCACTGTCGGCTTGCCCATCACTCGGAATGTGTCTTCTCCGGTTCTCATAATTCCGACTGTGATTACTACCCAGAAACTGCGTTGTTGTGGTTTGAACTGGAGAGTCTCAACATGCCTAGTCGCAAAGTCGTTCATCGGCCGGTGCAATCGGCCTGGACTTGTCACATAGCTCTTCTCTAGCTGTCCGGACTTCAGCAAATGACTCTTGACAGTCACCTCTATAGTATCTCCAAGCTTAACTTCAGTCTCCGGTTCAGCGGCAACATGCACCATTATCAGCAATAGCGCAACAACTATTAAAAAGGCGGCGCCTCTCAACATCTTTATCCCCCCCCTGATAACAGGACAATAGAAGTGTTTGCTCGCCTCTTGGTTGTTTAATGTGCAAACGTATCTTACTCAATAAAAAAACGTTTGTCAAAAAAACCCCCAATCGCCATCACGTGACATTGGGGGGATCGATACTCCATATGAAATTGTAGGTTTCTACCAACGAACCCTTCTCTCTCCTGAACGGCTCCATGAACTGGCAGATGTTGGATCGGTGCGCTGGAAGTAGACTGGCTCGCCTACATCGGGGGATTGTTGGCCGTGTTGCAAATCAACCCGCACCCTGGCACTTAGATCGTCTGTTTGGACAAAGAAATGACCGTCCCGTACCTGCGATACAGTGCCTATCGTTGATGAACCTCTCCCTCTTGCTAAACTGCTAGCCATGACTCCTCCTTATCATAGGCCACAAAGGAACATTTTTACTGATATCACCCTAGCACAACTAAGGCACCCCTGTAAATATCTTAAATTATTATTCACTATTAAATACGCCTATTTGCAAGACGTGCATACATGACAACCAAATTTATTATACCAGTCCAGCACCAAACTCACGACATTTCTCATATATATCATCAGCAAAATCTGTCTTCCTGTCATACTCTTCAACTGATAAGCCAGGCAATACGATCTCCACGTCCCAAGTTTTTTCAGCCATCCGCTCATTCATCTGTTTTATGACCTGACCCAGATCTTTAGGTGGGCATGTTTCGAAGGCAGCTAGTTTAATGTTGTTCAAATTAACACTGCCCAACTCGTCAATTAATTTACTAATAGCTTTATCCGGATGTCCCTTATGGCTAGGCGAACCAATTACAATTACGTTATAATCCTGTGTAGTAATCATGTTCACATCCTTCACTTGAGAAATGGTTACTTCATTATCACGGTCAGCCTTAGTGATTCCTTCTCCGATTGCTTCAGCTACATGTTTAGTGTTTCCGTATTTTGATTTATATACTATGAGTACTTTTTTCATAAACTTTTAATTGATCTCATTATTTCTTCGTCAATGTTCATATATCCTTGCCGTCTATTCTTTCTCTCATGCTCATAGGAGT
>JAHIZJ010000005.1 GCA_018814765.1 Patescibacteria group bacterium | reverse complement strand
TTCCTTCCTTAGTAAGACAAATATCTCATTACGTTCGTGCTTTGAAATGTGCTCATATGCTTTGCTTTTTTTTCATTACTACAATCTTAATTTTAACCTTTTAATTATACCAAGTGTTCGGCTTCAGATGCGAATCTAGCAAAGCAAATACAGCCTCTATTAATCTAGTTGGCTGTTCTAGATAGTCTCAACGATCATTGGATACGGAAGTAAACCACGGACAGAAAGATGGAGGGGATGATCATGAGTTTTTTCAAACTGACGATATGCCTAGTGGTAGTAATCTTGACGGCTTTCAGTGTGCCTAGCTCGGCTACCCAACCTAGGGTGGAGTGGGAGTCGGCTGGTACGTTGTCGTTGACTCTCCCCGAGGGTCATCAGAAATATTCTCTGGATGAGGTCGAAGTGTGTTATGCACGCTTTGTGACGGAAGATGGGGTATATTTCGAATTCCATCACTCATACGCCTATAGTCAGAAATGGGACGTCAAAAGGTATCGCATTACCATGCACTACGACGACGTCGGCCAAGGTGATCTACAGGTTGATCTGTATGTTTGCAATGATACCATCGTTGACGGCCAGTCCAGCGATAAGCGTTGGCCAACAGAGATCATCCACTTGGCTTACAGTGGAAATGCTGGATGGGACTACAGTTCTGTCTGGGCAGAAAACCTTTCGTCGCTTTTCAATCTTCACCTGACACCAAGCGAACGGTGTCAGCTGATCATTGACCACTTCGCTGTCATGATACCGGGTATCCCGGATGAGTATGGCGGAGCGTTTGAGCTTTGTACAATGAAGCCGTCATCTGAGTTCAGCTTCGAAGAACTCAAGGTGTTAGGGCTGTTGGCCAATTAATGCTCTCAGGGTCAGATTACTTCGGTGATCTGACCCTCTTTCTTTACATTTAACTAATAATAAAGTAAGTACACATTTCGCTGGCGAGGATGGTCCACCTTCGCCGAGGCTTCGGAGGACAAGTCATCCTCGCTTACGGTGCGAGCTATAGGAACACCTGCACATAATTCACACACACATTTAATACGATTGACATAATAAATAATAATTGCTATACTAAGCCGTTTCAATAGTGTTACAATGAAATAGATGAAAGTATTATTAATAAACAAATTTTATTACTTGAAAGGTGGCGCTGAAAAGCAATTTTTTGATGTTAAGGAATTACTTGAAAAGAATGGCCATGAGGTAATTACATTTGCTATGCAGGATGAAAAAAATCTACCATCACCGTATAGCAAATACTTTGTATCAAAAGTAGATTTTTCTAATGTACGTTTTGATAGTGAGGGTATGCGTACAGCCGGAAGAATGTTTTATTCATTTGAAGCTAATAGAAAAATTAGCAAGCTGATAAAAAAAGAAAAACCGGACATTGCCCATATACATAATATTTACCATCAGATTTCACCATCAATATTGCTAGCCTTAAAAAACCATTCGATACCGGTGGTTCAAACTCTGCATGATTATAAGATTATTTGCCCAAGCTATTCATTGTTTACAAAAGGAAAAATCTGTGAGAGGTGTAAGGGCTATAATTATTGGCAGTGTATAAAAAACAAATGTATGAAAGATTCAAGAGCTGCGTCTACATTGGCTTGTCTGGAGATGTATTTTCATAAAGCTTTTAAATTTTATGAAGAAAAGGTTGATGTTTTTTTAAGCCCTAGTCAATTTATGATAAAAAAGATTCGTGAGTGGGAAGCGCCAATTGTAGATATCAAATACCTTCCAAACTTTATTGACACTAGCAATGCCACTCCAGTCGAGCCTGGCGACTACTTGTTGTATTTTGGTCGTCTATCGTCAGAAAAGGGAATAAACACATTAATAAAGGCAATGAAGGGTTTGCCACGTAAATTAAAAATAGTTGGAACAGGCCCACAAGAAAAAGAATTACAGGGCATGGTTGCTAAAGAACAAATTACTAATATAGAATTCCTAGGATATAAAACAGGCAATGAGCTTAATGAAGTAATAAAAAATTCGTTAGCTGTTGTTGTACCTTCTGAATGGTATGAAAACAGACCCTTAACAATTCTTGAAGCGTTTAGTTTTGGTAAGCCCGTTATCGGCACTGAAGTAGGCGGAATTCCAGAGCTGGTCAGGGAAGGAGAGACTGGATATTTGTATAAACTTGGTAGTGTTGAGGGGTTGAGAGGTAAAATTAATGATATAATTAAGGATAAAGAAAAAACTGTTCAGATGGGAAAGGGTGCGTTTGAGTTTGTTAAACAGTTTTCTCCAGAGAATTATTATGAAAAATTAATTAAGGTTTATGAATACGCAAAGAAACAAGACTCATAAAACCATATATTCCATATTTATCTTGCTAGTAATGTTGGGTGGTACTTTTTTGCTATATAAAAAAGCAAACGGAACAGACCTGCCTGATGATTATCCTAGATTGGCAAATGCGTATTTTAGCCCGTCACTTACACTAGAAGAAGCTAGAAGCTTAGCTAAATGGGATGCATTGATACTGGGTATAGAGGTTCAACACAACAGTCCTGAAGCATTAGAAGAAATGCGCCGAATTAATCCCGATATTATAATATTGGCCTATATTTCGTCACAAGAAATTGGAGATTCTTTTTATCAAATTACGGATACAACACATCCTAACTATCAACTAATATCAGGGATTAAAGATGAATGGTGGTTGCGTGATTCAGCGGGCGATCAAATAACTTTTTGGCCGGGTTCAAAGATGATAAACGTTACGCCGGTTAACACATTGGTAAATAATGAACGATGGTATACATATTTACCAAATTTTATGCACAATCACGTGATGTCTACTGGATATTGGGATGGCATATATTATGACAATATGTGGAATGATGTGGCTTGGCTAAATAATGGCGACATAGATTTGAATGATGATGGCATAGCTGAGAGTTCAGAAATACTTGATAATGCTTGGCGTGAAGGCATGAATGAAATGATGAGCTTGTCACGGGAGCTAGAGGGTGATAATGCCATTATAATAGGAAATAGTGGCGGACAATACTTTACTCACATTAATGGACGATTTATCGAAGAATTTCCTGCTGTCACGTATGGAGGCTGGTCAGGGGCTATGCAGACATATTATGATGCTATCCAGTCATCTTTTTCACCACCTGTGGTGATAGTAAACGGGGTGTCCTCTACGGGTACTGCAAGTGATTACCAGCACCTCAGATACACCCTAGCTAGTACATTGTTGAATAATGGATTTGCCAGCTTTGATTACGGCCCCCTGCGTCATGCAGATTTATGGTGGTATGATGAATACAATTCAAACTTAGGTGAGCCATTGAGCTCAGCTGTAAACTTATCAGACGTTTCATCGACAAATATAAAAGAAGGAGTATGGCGAAGGGACTATACAAATGGCATTGTGGTGGTAAATGCTACAGATGGGGGCCAAAATATAGACTTAGGCAGTGACTATGAGAAGATTACGGGTACTCAAGACGACAGTGTTAATAATGGCGAGGTAATATCATCGATCTATTTGGCACCAAGAGATGGAATAATTTTACTAAAAAGGCAAATCGAAATAAACAACGCAGAGTATATAAATGGCGTACAAAGCCATGCCTATACAGCTACTGGACAATCTTTAAGATATGACTTTTTTACTTACAACAGCACTTTTGCCAATGATCTACATATCATTGAAAAAGATTTAGACAACAACGGTTGCATTGAGACGGTAGTTGGCTGGAACAATAAGGTGCAAATATATGATAGTCAGGGGTTCTTGTCGAAAGAGTTTTATCCATACAGTACCAGCTATAATAGTGGCATTAATTTGGCCGTAGGTGACATAGAAGGGAATGGAAAAATGGAGATAGTAACAGGTACTGGTTTCGGTGGAGGACCACATGTGAGGATTTTTGATTATCAAGGAAATTTGAAACATCCTGGCTGGTTTGCATATGCTGAACATTTCCGAGGTGGTGTTAATGTTGAGTTGGGCGATGTAGATGGTGATGGCCGGGATGAGATAATAACAGGAGCTGGTCATACTGGTGGTCCACACGTAAGGATATTTAATGGATCGGGTGAATTTATTAATCATTTTTTTGCTTACGATCAATATTTTCGTGGTGGAGTAGATGTTGCTACAGCTGACTTGAACAACGATGGTCGTGATGAGATTATTACTGGAGCTGGACCGGGCGGAGGTCCTCATGTAAGAATATTAAATCAGCGAGGAGAAATGGTATTTCCCGGATTCTTTGCATTTGATCAGAACTATAGAGGCGGACTAAAGGTCACAGCAGCAGATATTGATGATGATAACCAGGTTGATATTGTAGTATCCAAATTGTAATAAATTAATACATTGAAAAGCGTATAAGTATTATTATCGCTTTTTTGTTTACTCTAACGCCCACTATTTGCTGGGTATATTTTTATTATCAACATAAAGACGCTACAGCCTGTCACCCAGGTCCCGAATCAAGCCCGGGATGATACGGGGTCTCCAGAGCGATGGTGACAATTGGAGATGCCGAAACAAGCCTGCCTGCCGGCAAGGCAGGTCCGGCATGACAGTATGGTTGGATATTCATTTAAATAACATTCATTGATTGCACACTTACTAAAATACTAAGGCCTTGACAAAATACATTAATTCTGATAAGTTACTACGTTAACTTATTTTTATTGATGTAGATATATGAAAATTGCTATGATTGGCCAAAAAGGAATACCAGCCTCGTTTGGTGGGGTAGAGAGGCATGTTGAGGAGCTAGCGCCCCGGTTGGTTAAGCGTGGCCATAAAGTAACAGTCTATGTAAGGCCTCATTATACTATGAGTAAAATGAAGAGTTTTTGTGGTGTAAAATTGATTAGTTTGCCCAGCTTTAAAACTAAGCATTTTGATGCTATAAGTCATACATTATTTGCGACCATACACGCGCTATTCCAAGATTATGATATTATTCATTATCACAGTGGTGGTCCATCTTTAGTGTCTTGGATTCCTCGTATTTTCAGACCAAGAATAAAGATTATTGCGACATTTCATAGCCTAGAGCGTTTACATCAAAAGTGGGGACTCTTGGCTAGACTAATTCTCCGATTAGGTGAGTGGACTTGTGTTAAATTTCCACACCAAACAATCACCGTTTCAAAATATTTGAAGCAGTACTGTTTGGATATGTATGGAAAAGACACTGTGTATATTCCTAATGGTGTTTCGGTGAAATTCACTAAATCAAGAGCTGCTAAAAAGATAAAAAAAGACTATGGTCTAATGACAGACCAATATATATTGACTGTATCTAGGCTAATCCCCACAAAAGGAATTCATTATCTGATCGAGGCTTATAAGAAGCTAAAAACTCGTAAAAGTTTAGTAATAGTTGGAGACTCTGCCTATACAGATGATTATGTAAAACGGCTATACAAATTGGCGGACAATGATCCACGAATAATTTTTACCGGTTTTCAAAAAGGAAAAAGCCTATCTGAACTATACTCAAATACATATCTATTTGTACTGCCATCTGAAGTTGAGGGCTTACCCGTATCATTACTCGAAGCTGCAGGTTTTGGAAAGAGGACTTTGACTAGTGATATCCCTGCAAACTTGGAAATTGTTAAAGTGAATGATCAGGTGATTGGATATACGTTTCGAAACAAGAGTATAAATGACTTAAGTAAAAAATTGGACGAAATAATTAAGCATCCTAAGTCCACGCAGAAAACTGGAAAATTGGCCCGTACTGTTGTTCACAAAGAATTTAATTGGCACAAGATCGCTCGTGAAACCGAAAACCTATACATAGTCTAATTGGCGTATCATATCAAAGCAACCTCAAGCCTGGGGTTGTTTTGTTATAGAGAAGCAGGTAAAATATACATATGAAGAAAACACTAGTTACGTTAATATCATTTTTAGGGATTGCATTTTTTATTCAAACCGCTCAGGCTGAAATTTTAACAGAAAGAGCTATTCATCTTGATGAGCCAACAATTCAGTGTGGCTACACAATTCCTGACCGTGAGATGGTATTCAATGTGGGAATATTGCCAAATGTTTTATCAGAATCTGCCTGGGTTAAAGTGAGGAAATTGGGAGTTGATGATTTTGAGATACCCACAAACAAGAGATTAGTCAGTGATATATATCAGTATGATATTAGAGTTCCTAATCCTACGGTATTAGAAAAACCAATTGCTTTGTCTATGCAATATGATTCAGCAGACACACAGATAGAGTTCAAGTTTTATAATCGTGTAACGAGCTTATGGCAAACAATTCCTGCTGTGAATGATACTCAGAACAGGTTAGTAAAAACCTTGATTCACTTTCCATTTGCTCAGGTGGCAGTTTTCGCTGAACTGGTGGATCAGCCTTCTATAACATCGGAAGCTGCAATAGTTGTCGATAAAGAAACAGGCGAGGTCTTGTATGAAAAGAATTCTGACACAGTAAGATCGATTGCCAGCCTGACAAAATTAATGACAGCCCTAGTATTTTTGGACAATAATCCGGGCTGGGAGACTGTGGTAGAACTACAGTCTGATGATATGACGTATGGTGCAAAGCTATACGCTTCAGTAGGAGAAACCCTAACCACACAGGACCTTTTTAACACTATGATGATTGGATCTGCTAATAATGCGGCTCGAGCCTTAGCTCGTTCTACCGGGTTATCTGAAGAAGAGTTTGTGGCCCAAATGAATCAAAAAGCAATTTCGTTGGGTATGGCTGATACTACTTTTACTGACCCGACAGGGCTAGACGTGACAAACCAATCTACAGCTCAAGACTTGATAAAGCTTACAAACAAAGCCTTAAGTAATTTTCTAATATCACAAACGAGCACCTCGGTAGCATATAATTTCAGTATGATAAACACTGGTCGTTATCATCATATTAAGAATACTAATTTATTAGTCCAGGAATCTGATTTATATTTATTGGGTGGAAAAACCGGTTATCTAGATGAGGCCGGTTACTGC
>JAHIZJ010000038.1 GCA_018814765.1 Patescibacteria group bacterium | reverse complement strand
GTATTATATAGAAATCGCGATTTTACTTCTTGGCTCCGGGACCAGGACTTGAACCTGGAGTCACTGCATTAACAGTGCAGGGTTTTACCAATTAAACTATCCCGGAACACTATGGCCAATAAATAAAACGACCAGTCCCATTTTGACTGGCCTTGTCAACTATATTACAACAAACCGGCCAGTCAGAACTGGTTATTATTATTGGCTTGGTTGTTGAGTAATCTCTTCATGCTTTAATTGTAGCGTAGATTGATAATTAAGTCAATACATCATTGACATATCCAACCTTTCTTGCTAAAGTGTTTAAGGATTATTTACTAAATTTAAAATCATGAGTGAAAAACCAGGACACAGCGTAGAAGCAGAACCATCGAAGCTAGTAATAGAAGAAATGCCGGGTCGCAGTATGCTGGAAACTGATGCTGAGCTATCTGGACAGCCAAGACAAACTATCGAAAACAGGAATGGTGATCCCAGTCGCGAATTAATAAAGATTCTGAAGGCAGGGTTATCTATGAAAAACGCTGGGACTATCACAAGAAACAAGCAGAAAAAGACGGAGAATGGGAAGAAACTAAAGATCTTAAATCAGTCTCCGAAACTAAAAAAGAATTTGGAGATGAGCGCCACACCGATAAACCAACCAAAGAAATCGGTCGTCATCTGGCCAGAGAGCATGCTTGGGAGAATAATTATGAATATGATGAAGATGGTCAATGCACAAGATTCCATGGTGAAGTAACTGAGGGCGAGAAGAAAGGTGAGAAATGGGAAGAAACCAAAACATGGGAACAGGCTGGTGACTATAAAAAAGTAACAAGTACAAATATTTGTAAATCAGCTCAGGGTGAAGAAAAGAAAACAATCAAGATAGATTACCGTGATGCTGAAGGACATTCAGTCTATGGGCAGAAAATGACTCTTGGCCAAACAGAGACACTTCATTCCTGGGGCGAGCTACCAGCTGATCTACCTGAAATAACATTACCAAAAGAATAATCTCAATCAAAAAAGACTTCGGATAATCCTTTGTCTTTTTTAAACCGAACAATTATTTTACTGACACATCAGGCCTGCGATCCAATATATTATGAGCCTGCTTCATTTCATCTGGAGTATAAATATATTCTATCTTGAATTTGCCGGATGTGGTCTGCTTAACCATGTCATGTGTAACTTCAATAATATGAACCTGCCCCCAATAAATCCATTTACCATCTCTGTTCTCAGCTAGAAAGTTTCTGACTGGCGGTGCGTGGTAAATACGAATCTTTGGTTTGTCATGAAATTCAAACACACGTCCTTTGAAATCTTTTGATGTAAAAGGATATTTCTGGTATCGGTCATAATCCAACTCTTTAGGAAACCCCTGTTCCCGAGTGATTTGAAGAGTGTCGTTTGTTTCTATAATAGTACCCATATTATTTGAAAATTATTATTAATTATATCGCGTTGTAGCAAGGGTCTTAAGACCCGCACCTGATTCTATCTTCTCCAAGCTCCCAAACCAAGCTTGACTGCCTGCATACCTTCAGCATGTAAGCCTGCAGATAGGGATTCGAATCCCGGATCAAGCCTGCCTGCCCTCCGAGAGGCGGGCCTATCGGCAGACAGGTCCGGGACAGGCCTGGATTAACGGCTTCCTGCCTCATCGGCAGGCTGGCCTGCCTAGACTCTCGACTATCTCGTCTAGTCGAGGCTGGTAAAGGCCACTATCCCCACTTTTATCGGCGGGTGCGCCGAAGAGGCGCACTACCAGAATATTCATATGCCGAGCTCGGGGACCAGGATTCGAACCTGGATTAACGGCTTCAAAGGCCGCTGTCCTACCATTAGACGATCCCCGAGCTCAACATACGAGCGCAACATATATTCAAAAAATAAGTAGGAACAATGCTCCCACTATATCAATTATTATTTAATAATTCAACCCTATGCTCTCAAATGCCGTCCAACGGCAATCATTGAAGAAATCATCGACAACACCAAGGCCACTATCAACTGTAATCCTAAAATCTCGATAAAGTGATCAGAGAAATAATTGGCCAGATTTAAATTATATCCCTCAAAGAAAGTTGTTACTTGTGGTGACACCAGGCGTAAGATTGGATATAGAATACCAACCGATATTATGGTGGATATAACCGCGTATATCATACTCTCCAAAATAAACGGACCACGTATAAACCAATTAGTAGCTCCGACCAATCGCATTATCCCAATTTCTTCACGATGCGTATAAATAGTTATTCGAATAGTATTAAAAACTACTAAAATCGCAATTATTATAAATATCATGCTAATAACAAATGTAATCTGGTAAATCCGATCAGTCATGTTGGTCAGCCTGCGTATTATAGTCTGGTAATCCTCGATATCCTTCTCATATATCATGTCACTGTAATTCGGATCGGACATAACATTTAATATTTCAGAATACTTCTCGATATCCTTTGCCTGTATGACAAGGGTAGCGCCTAGCGGATTATCATCGAGTATCTCTAGAGTTTCGCTGATAACCGGGTCATCCTTGTGTTTTTCGATAAATTCTTCCAGGGCTTGTTCTTTTGGAATATAATTGACGTTTTTTACACTGGGGAGTGTCTGTAAACGAGCTTGAATAGCTTGAACTTCTTTCTCCCCTACCTCAGGATAAAAATATACACTCAGATCAACCTTGTCTTTTACCGATCGTATTGCCCTATCTCCGATAAAATTAATTGTGCCAACCAAGCTGACAGAAAAAAGTGTTAAAACCAATATTAAAATAGTGGCTGCAGACAGCCAAACATTGCGCTTGAAACTTTGGAATGCAAATTTTAACGCTCTATAAAATGAAATCATGTTATTTACAATAAATATCTCCCAGCTTCTTGGTCTGATATTACCTGCCCTTCGTCAAGTGTAATAACTCTTTTTTTCAGCGAATTGACGATGTCTCTATTGTGAGTCACCAGCACTACCGTTGTTCCAAATTTGTTAATTTTTAGAAGTAAGTCAATTATTTCCTGTACGTTTATGGAGTCAAGATTACCGGTTGGCTCGTCTGCAATAATTATTTTTGGGCGATGCACCAGTGATCGTGCGATTACCACTCTTTGCTGTTCACCGCCTGATAATTGATTTGGGAAACGATCAATTTTATTTTCCAGATTTACAATCTTTAGCGCTTGCGGTACAATATTTCGTATTTTTTTCGGAGCAGCTCCTGCTACTTCAAGCGCAAAGGCAACATTCTCATAAACTGTTTTTCTAGGCAAAAGCTTAAAGTCCTGAAAAACAACACCTATCTGACGACGCAGTATAGGCACATCAGATGACCTAATATTACTGATATCCCAACCTCCAACTATTATTGAACCCTTATTTGGCTTCTCTTCAGCTATAATAAGTCTGGCCAGAGTTGTCTTACCGGTACCTGATTGGCCGACAATAGACACAAATTCCCCGGGGCGAATACGAAAATTGCAATTCTTTAGAGCAACTGTTTCCGGTTTATAAATTTTTGTTACATTTTTTATTTTAATCATGCAGTTTAATCTATTTTTTCAACTCGTACATTTATAACACCCAGTCCCACATTAGCAATATCTGCAAAGGCTGTTTTTGACAAATCAATTACTCGTCCAGGCACAAACGGCCCACATGAAACAACAGTAACAATAACTGACTTTCCATTTTCCAGATTTGTTACTCGAAGCTGGGTATCATAACCAAAGTCGTTGTTCGCTGCTCCATATGGATATCGTGGATGGTCATACCAACTAGCCTTACCTTCCTGAACGGTAATTTCGTCTGTCTCAAAAACACCCACAATTGCATACGGCAGATGTATCATGGCTCTGACCTTCCGGAGATCATAGCTTGTATCACTCGGAAGCTCTACCCACTCGAGCCTATTGCCATCCCAGTAGCGAATTGCTTTTTTAGTAAGATTCCTCGAATAGTAATCCATATTCACATACATTGGCTTGGCAATAGCTTCTTCATCTGACGTATAAACGTGAAATTGATACAAAGGCGAGACTAACGATAAGCCCTCTGGGACCTCACCTGGTAATTCAGCCCTGTCTTTCAGGCTTATTAAAACTCTATTTTGCACAGCCCCTTCAGCCATTTCCAAACGAAATGATTCATCTAAAAAAGCCACACTCTGTCCCAGTACCGCATCCTCGGCTAAAAAATCAAAAGAAGCAGGGGCATGACTTGGTGGCAGGTCTTCAAATATTGCTAGTATTGAATAGGGCAAATGACTTAAGGCTTGTATCAGCGACTTCTTCCAGACGTCATTGCTTGGTAACTCCACCCAAGCGTTGTCTAGTGAGTTCCAGAAATAAACCCGCTTAGAATAAAAATTATCCGATTCATATGAAAATGTCAGCGCCAATGGCTGATGTAACAGCAAGGGATTGGTATCACCACGTAAATCGTATTCTATCAAAGGACTAACCAGTATTTTATCTTCGGGTAGAGAAATGTCGCTAGTATCTAATGATTTTAGAGTTACACTTACTGTCTGGCTTAGTACGCCCGGTAATACACCTAGTCTGAATGAGCTATTCGGTGTTTCCACGGTATATCCCCTTTCAATAGTCTCTGCATCTAGATGCACATCAGCTAGCCTATCCTGTGCTTGGACCGGCCCAGCCAGTACTAAAAAAATCCCCAGACAAAGAAGACCGGAGAAAACCGTTTGACGAAGAGTGATTTTGACAGTTATAATGGTCATTAGTGATAATATAAGTAAAGCCTTTTTTTTACAGCTTGTCAATTAAACGCGCGAGTATCGTATAGTGGTAATATGCCAGCTTCCCAAGCTGGAGATACGGGTTCGATTCCCGTTACTCGCTCCACTGCTACTGCGGAGGACGGGCGATTCCCGCCTGCCCCGCACCCGGATCGTTAACCTGAACGAAAGTGAATGGTTCATGGAAGTGGTTGCGGGATTACTCGCTCCAATAATCCCCTTCTAATTATTTAGATGCTTTTTTATTTTTTCTATTAGCCTTTGAGGAGTATAATCAGCTTTGAGCAGATATTCTGCTACTCCCAGCTCTTCTGAAGTGGCCCGATCCTCGTGTGTATCCATATTACTAAATACTAAAACAGAAATATCACGAGTTTCTGGATGAGCCCTTAATTCTTTAAGTAAATCAAACCCCACTCGTCGGTCATAAGCCACCATTTCACCTGTTTTTTCCGGAATAATTAAATCCAACAATATAATACTGGGTATATGAAGAGTAGCCAACTGTAGCCCCTCTTCTTTGGTGTAGGCCTTAAATAGATTAAAATCAGTGTAACGACGGAATATTTCTTCGTACATTTTTACTAATGTTTGTTCGTCTTCAACTAATAATATTTTTTCAGGCATATGTTTCTATTTAATAAAATTCATTATTTTTTTATAGATATCATTTCTCTTGATACTTAAACTAAGATTATGTTTAATATCATCAGTCCAAATAAGCTCTTTATCAGAGGAACCAACTTTATCGTAAATGAATTGTGCGCTGGTTGGCTTGACGACTTTGTCTTGAGTTGATTGAATAATTACAATGGGACATTTAACCTGACCAATGCTTGATCTGTTCTTTCTAACAAACTTATACATTTCACGTGAAGCATTGAGCGGAATTGTGATATACTTACCTCGCTGTTTGTAATAATCTCTTTCTTCAGGCTTTACCCAGTATTTATTGACACTTTTTTTAAAAGGGCTAATAATTGGAATTATCCATCTATGCATATACTCTTTGGGGAAAAATATCGGCGTACTAACCGTTGCTATTCCGCGAGGATATATTTTACCCAGAGCTATGGCATGCAAAGCTAAATTACCACCAAAAGAAAACCCCACAACATATATATTCTTTACCAAACCAGCAAAATAGTTATAAGCCTTAATCACGCCATTTAACCAGTCTTGAGACTTCATGCGATTTAGTTCTTCAACATTGGTAGCATGACCAGGCAATCGATATCCTAATACACTCAATCCGGCATCTGAAAAATATTCTGCCAGATCTTTCAAATCATACGGACTACCAGAAAAACCATGAAGCAACAGCACCCCGGTATCCGTATTATTACCTTTTAAAGAAAATGTACGAAGAAATCTCTGATCCACTGATGATGATCCATCCATATTTTGACTCTTGTTTATAAACCCCAATTTTATCACTTCCAGTAATATTTTTAAATTTCTTTTGCCGAAGTAGCTCAGTTGGTAGAGCAATGCTTTCGTAAAGCAGAGGTCGTGGGTTCGACTCCCACCTTCGGCTCCATAATATTAGCATATGGGCAATCCCGGAGCTTGTTCCGCACTTGATGCGAGATAAGGGATAGCTTGTTCCGCAGAGCGGGACCATCGGCTCCACATTCCGGCGGTGTATTCGGCCAGCTATGCAACTGGCAACAGGTCGCATGACCTGTCGACCCCAATATCATTACAATAGAATATTTCAATTTTATAAAAGGCGTTAATAAGAAAAAGCCACCAAAAAATGTAGTGGCTGTTCTTTATTTATTTATTGTACAAAGTTATGAACAGAGAAATCATCCGCTTTATTATTCAGATAATCATCTATTGATTGTGTACCTACGAATATATGACTAATGTGATATTGAGCCACTCCTTCGCCATCAGTTCCTTCCTCCACCTCTGCTCCCATAACTGCTTCTTCTTTTTTAATAATATGATAGCCATAACGTGATTTTACAACCCCACTAATTTCATTCTCGTCCATTGAGCTTACTGCCATAGCCAGGTCTTCATCCATTTCATCTAATGACATAAAGCCAAGATCACCACCAGGCCCAGCTGTAACATCTTCACTGTATGAATTGGCTAGCTCTTCAAATGTATATTCGTCCTCGTTTAAATCCTTGTAAATATTCTCGATCTTTGTTTTCGCGATACTATTGTACTCATTGTCATCATTTTCAGCAATATAAGCTTGCATTTTTTGACGCAATAGATAAGTTTTTATTATACTATTCTTAAACTTATCAACGTCCCATCCGTAGAGCTCTTCTAGAGATTGCTCCAATAAATCCTGACCGCCGGAATCCTCAATGACCTTAGCTACCTCGTCATTTAGCTCCTGATCAGATACTGCCACCCCAGCCTTCTTGGCTTCTTTTTTTAAGACAGCGTCAGAAATGTTTTTGTCCATGATAACATCTTTCATGTCTTGCGAGCTGGGCATAACAACCGCTTCGGGATTGAGTTCATACTGTTTAGTATAATAATGCTCCAAGGCTTTGTAGTCTTCGTTAAAAGACTTATAGGTAACAAAACTTGTTCCGACTATAGCTGCAGGATATGGCAAAAACTTTACCACGCGTTGACCAAATTCACTATCATTCCAGTTATATCGATAGAGGCCTACGCCAAAAACTCCCAGAGCTAAAACAACTACAACAACCACCGCTAGTGCTGCAATAGCTACTTGCCGTCTTACAGTTATTTCAGTGCCTGTTTTGGTTTCTGTTGTGGTGCCGGAGCGCTTAGGAGGTTTTACTGAATCGGTCTTTGTATCCTTGGTAATAATACTAAGAATCTCCTTACGTGCATCATTGGCCTCACTATCATTTAGTTCGTTACTTTTGTTCGAAAGAGTACTTTTTACCACAGTTTTTTCTTTCTTCATAGAGCTTACTTTAGTAACTTTATTGTCACTTTTGTTGTTTGAAATCTTCTTGGGCATATAATTTATTATTACCTTATAATTATTAGGTTAGCTAGTATTAATTATTCGTTGTTTGCAAAAAAATAATTCCACCATTTCTGAGGCATCCCCAAGCCCTGATTTTTTGAGGATTGCGCTTCGTCTAGATTATTTAATTCAGCTCCTGTTCCACCAATTATTGGAATCGTTAGGGCTGATTCGCCTTCCTTTTGCAGTCCTAACTTTAAACGTGCCTCTTTTTCCTTGTAATAGTCTGATTGAAAATAGGAAATTAAACCTGCTATTTCTGTATTGCTCTGCTCCAGCTCTGCTATTTCAGTTTCCAGTTTATTTATCTCTTGTCTCACTTCCCAGCGTCTAATAATCTCCTTGGTTAGTGCTACAGAAAACACAATTATTATTCCTAGCTCTAACACTAATAATACGCGAGAAGCTATTAATCGCCTTACTACCCCTTGATCCTTCTTCTGTTTCATGGAATGAGTATACCAAAGACTTCTATATTTGGCAAGTACTTATTGTTTAGTTTTATTCTTTGAGGACTGCTTTGTCTGATTCACTAATTCCTTGAATCTTTCCTCACCAATTCCTTCCTTTATCTTGGATATCATGTTTACTAATTCTTGTGCTGTCAGGTTTTCAGGCTGTTTAATAATATCTTTTTGGATATTCACAATGACATCCTGTATTTCTTTCGGATTGTCTATACTTTTAATCTCCAGATTAGCCTGAGTGCCTGCTGTTTGAATACCTAGGTCACCAAAGTTAAGAATGGTTGGCAAAAAGCCTTTAATTGAAAAACTAACGTCCTGGATCTTGTCATATGTCGTTTCCGAAACCACTCTTTCAAATAGACCCCTCTGATCAAAATCGATAATTCTATTTTTTGTTATGACCAACCCATTCATATAATATATTATTGTCTGGCGCCAAAAATAGAATATACCTACCAATATGATAAGCACAAAACCAAACACTCCCCAAGCGCCCAGTCGAAAAAGTGGCCACATGAAAAAGAATGGTATTAAAACAATAATCACTGATACAAAAATCTGAAATGCATATGTCATGTAATGACGCCGTACTACACGTACCGCCTCTTCCCCTTCTTTCAAATGTTTGATAAAATAACTATCGAGCATACAATATTATGTTAGTGAAAAAAAATCGTCAAAAAGTAAGAATAATTTGGATTTTTATTACGGTCGTTGGTATCCTCGCTATGGTAGCATTTACGATCTTACCGGCCTTTACCTAGTTATAGAAAGTCTGAGCTAATCTGGGCCAAACTAATCGGTTCAGTCTTTTATTTTTATTTCTTTTTCAGCATTGAGATATAAGCTTTAGTAGGTATTTCTACCTTACCACCCTGGCGCATTCTTTTCTTCCCTTTTTTTTGTTTTTCCAACAACTTTCTTTTTCGTGTTACATCTCCTCCGTATAACTTTGCTGTGACATCTTTGCGCATAGCGGATAATCGGGCAGAGGCAATAATTTTCCCTGATATTGCTGCTTGGATTTTTACTTCAAAGAGATGCCGTGGTAATATCTTTTTTAAATTTTCCACAGCCAACTTACCTTGAGCATAAGCTTCTGATCTACGTACTATCGTTGATAACGGCTCAACTGCCTCTTCGGCAACTAGTATATCTAGCTTTACTAAATCAGCTTTTTTGAATTTATTGAAATCATAATTCAACGAAGCATAACCACGAGTTGCACTTTTTAGTCTATCATAAAAATCAATAATAACACCAGCCAGAGGAATCTCACTATGTATTACTACCCTCTTCGGATCTAGGTATTCCATAGTTAGATAGTTCCCGTTACTATCCTGTATTAGATTCATTATTGAACCAATATAGTCGGTTGGACTGACTATATCTACCTTTAACCAAGGCTCCTCTATAGTATCAATTTCTGCAGGATCCGGTAATTCATGAGGACTTGAGACAATCATTGGCGTTTTTTTGTTTCGTCTGGTCACTCGATAAGCCACACCTGGTGCTGTTACTACTAGGTCAATCCCGTACTCACTCTCAAGACGCTCCTGTACAATTTCTAAATGCAATAGTCCTAAGAATCCCGCTCTAAAACCAAAACCCAAAGCTTGAAAATGTTCAGGCTCATAAATCAATGATGCATCATTTAGTTTCAGTTTTTCAATAGCGGCGCGCAGACGCGGATATTCATTGCCTTCTTTAGCAAATAAACCAGCGTAAACCATAGGCTTAACCGTTAGATATCCAGGTAATGCCTCTGGGTATGGTTTCTGCTCATGAACTATTGTATCACCAACATGACAATCTGCTACCTCTTTAAGACCAGTAACGATATACCCTATTGTTCCTGTGCTTAATTTATCAGACTTGACTAGCTTAGGTGTAAATATACCAACCTCTAATACTTCAGTCTCGCGTTGCGTTTGTAAAAACCTTATCTTGTCACCAGCTTTTACCTCGCCATCAAAAACACGCACATAAGCCACTACTCCCCGATATTCATCATAGATCGAATCAAATATTAATGACCTAAATTCTGATCCCTGCTTATTAATTGGTGGCGGAACAACCGAAATAACGCGCTCCAGTACTTCTTGGATATGGGCACCCGTCTTGGCTGATACTTCAATTATTTCTTCCCGCTTGACGCCCAACAGTTTTATGATCTCTTGAGCTACCGTATCAACATCTGCATTGGGTAAATCTATCTTGTTAATCACAGGGATTATGGTTAAGTCTTCCTGTATAGCCAGATACAGATGTGACAATGTTTGAGCCTCAACACCTTGGGTGGCATCAACCAGCAATACAGCGCCTTCAACAGCGGCTAAAGTACGGGAAACTTCGTATGAAAAATCAACGTGCCCCGGTGTGTCCACCAGATTAATTACATAATCTTGCTCATCTAGACCGTGATATTTCATTTGCACCGGCTGTAGCTTTATTGTGATGCCACGCTCACGTTCAATGTCCATCTGATCAAGTAACTGCTCTTTCATTTGTCTTTCCGGCACAGTCTTAGTAAATTCTAAGAAACGATCAGCCAGCGTAGACTTACCGTGGTCGATGTGGGCAATAATACAGAAATTTCTAATACAATTACTCATGAAATAATACATTAATTGTACCGAGTCTCGCCCCGCACCGGAGCGTAGCGACTGGTGCTGGGTGATCGATATGGGCAATTATACAAAAGTTACGTATAAAGTTGCTCATTATGCTTTCGAGCCCCGAAAATAACGTATTGAGCTATTATTATTTGACATTTCTCTTTTCACTCGTTCCGTTAAATAATTGTTCCCTGGCCTTTATCAACCAATTTCTAAATGTATCTATCTCTTCACATTGTAAGATTAACGCCACCACTATATATACAAATGCTCCAACCAAGAAAGCTATAGATGTTTGTAAAAATACTCCTAAGAAGGTCTGCATGTCAACCAAGGGTGCAATAAAATACTTTAATCTCTGAATAATCAATCCCAAGGCAGCAGATGCAAACAATACTTTGAAGGTGGATCTGATTATTCGTTGGTCATCCAAGTCTCCAATGCTTACCCTTAAAGTGGCTAGAAGTAAGAGCATATTCACAATGCTGGCGATAGTAAAAGCCACTGCTAGTCCGGAAATTCCCCAATATAAACTAAATATTATCCCCAAACCTACATTAATTACCATTGATATCAAGCTGATTATAACAGGTGTTCTTGTGTTCTGAAAAGCATAAAATGACCTAGCCAACATTGGTATCAGGCTTTGGGCAAATAACGACAATGAAAATATTCCCAGAGTATTAGCGGTAAGAACTGTGTCGGTCCAGTCAAAATTACCTGAACCAAGTATCAATCTAACAATCTGTGCTCTTAATAATAGTATTGTTACCGAAACCGGTATGACAAAAAAAAGGATGCGCCTGAATGTTTCAGAAAAATGAAAGACAAATCCTTTGGTATCTTTTTCAGCAAAGGCCTTGCTAAAAACAGGAAATGCAGAAATTGCTAAAGATATTCCAAAGACACTTATGGGAAAACTCTGTAAATTATTAGCCAAATTAAATATTGCTACACT
The DNA here is from genome assembly GCA_018814765.1 of Patescibacteria group bacterium. Classification (GTDB taxonomy): domain Bacteria; phylum Patescibacteriota; class Patescibacteriia; order JAHIZJ01; family JAHIZJ01; genus JAHIZJ01. Next base: position 16,684 of record JAHIZJ010000038.1, on the reverse strand, counting down.
TCCTGTACGAAGCGTAGAAGCAATGATATTAATGACCAGCTGATTTATCTGAACTACCGCAAGGCCCAAAGCTCTGGGCACCATTAAACGACCAATTTTTCTAACACCTTTATGCGCTGTATTGATAACCCACTGATAACGAAATCCTGCTTTCCAAACCGCCGGTAATTGGATCAATAAATGAACCAGCGCACCAATGACCACACCCATCGCCAGACCTTTTACTCCCCATCTTGGTGCTAGTACTAGAATGCCGAAGATAATCCCAACATTATACATTATTGGCGCTAATGAAAATGCAAAAAAGCGACGAAAAGAATTTAGAACTCCACTAACCACATTGCTAATACCAAAAAACAGAATGCTAATAAGCATAAGTCTGGTTAAGCTTGCAGTAGCTGCTTGCTTTTCCGGCGAAAAACCCGGCACTACAAGATGCATCAAATGAGGAGTTAAGACAAATATCAATCCACCAATTATCACCAATCCTATGACCAGAAGATTCAGCACAGAGTTGGTTACTTGCCAGGCTTCTTTTTTGGATTCTTTATTGCTTTTGTCCTTGTGCCAATACTCCAAAAATACCGGTATAAACGACGAAGAGAGCGCTCCCAGAACCAAGATATTGAAAATCAAATCAGGTAAACGGAAAGCGGCATAATAGACGTCTAACGTATCCCCTGCTCCAAACGACGAAGCTAAAAGACGATCACGCAGTAATCCAATCAGGCGACTGACCACCGAGGCAGTACCTACGATTATAGCGCCTCCTAAAATCGTTGTTTGTAGTTTGTAGAGTATCTTGCTAAACATATGTATCGCAACTATTTTACTACATTTTAGCCAAAAAATCAATTGGCTTATGCCGCCACCCCCTCTCATGATATTTCTCGACTGAATATCGAATGACTCTGAGCATAGCGAAGAGGAATCGAGATAGGAATGGAGAGACACTTAATACTACTTCTCCATGCACCTCTCGACTTCGCTCGAGACTTAGTCGAAGAATAATCGTAGGCGAGATTCCGGAATCTCGCCTACCGGAGTTTAACAAATAAAATTATCAATACTTCGGATTTAGTAATAAAAAAAGAGGGCGAATCCGCATAATTGCAGATCCGCCCAGCGTTGATTTTTGGTCTAGACTCTACCAACTAGACGTGCTTCCAGATACATCTTCCATATGGGAAGTGTACGATAATTGAACATTCTTGCTAAAAGATGGGCTTGCCAGAATTTTCTTTTCCATTCACGTGTCTTAGTTTCATACGAACCTCTGTCGACACTACAGCCGGCGTCCCACCAGCTTCTAGCCAACACTTCTAGGGTTTCGTTCACCCTTTTTTGTGTCTGGCGACAGTATTCTCTCCTTGCACACAATCGCCTCTCATCAGAAAAGGCGGACCTATGGAAAACCCCACTGAACCTGACCAGCGATACAAGCTCCCACACCCCATTCACCACTAACAGGGTTAAGAAACTGATGATCATAGACACTTCGACTTTTAAGCCAACAGGCCCAATCAAAGCCAATAGAAGTAGGTGTAGTAGGGCAGCGAACAGAGTGATAGTTAGCAAGGGCCTCCTTGAATGGATCATCCAGCGAAACATCGTTTCCCCCTTTGGTACGCTTTTTCGTACCGCGTGAAATGAACCGACTTACTGACGTTTTTTGCCAGCAGCTGCCACATCATTATCGCAGGCGAGGATGGCCATCCTCGCTTACGTTTTGATTAGCAGCCATCTCAAGACCTAAATCTCGAAATGGCTGATAACCATTGAATTGCATCGCAGGCTAGAAAGCCTGCTCTGTGGGTCTGTTTCTTCATAGCGCACCGTTATATCATTTTTACACACAGCGCGTCTTTTTCCCGCCACATTATTTTTCAAAACCAAGGAGGGCGGGACCCCGCCAAATGGCGGTGGCTAAGGCGCACTTGTGAAAAAGATACGGGAGGATGCGGATAAAACCAACACCCTCCCTGAAGACCGCTAACTGCATCATAGCGGTCCTACGTTCTTGGCCACAAAAAGCCCGAGAAAACCGCCGACAGCCAGAATGAGTAGCCCCAGACCAATCGTTTCAGATTTTGACCTGTGCCACATTTCCGAAATCGAAGCCAACGGACACGCCTTTTCCAGCATTTTGAGTTCTTCAGCGTCCATTATCATCACCTTCCTTCCATGGATAGTGAAATAGCTTCTTCTAAAAGACCAATCTGAAGACTTGAGTAGATGTTGAAAGAGCAAGTTGTTTACTCAAGTCTTCGGATCGATCTTCAAATCTCTACTGGTTTTCTAATGTCGTCTTCAAACCGACTCAGTCGGGTCTATCTCAAACGCCACTGAAGTGGCTAGGAAGACTTTTCATTCGTCTTCAAACCGACTTTCCTATTATCCTCGTCAGCATTTATATTTCTCGACTGAATATCGAGTGACTCTGAGCGAAGCGAGGAGGAATCGAGATAGGAATGGAGAGATACCTAATAATACTTCTCCATGCACCTCTCGACTTCGCTCGAGATTTAGTCGAAGAATAAATAAGTGGTTATGAAGATTGGGTGTATTATAGATTACAAATGAGCTAATCCCTATTGTATCACATTCTTTTTCCAGAGACATATTTGGAGGCGGTCCGCTTATTCCGACTAGATAGCCAGAAACGGTACCAGATGGGCTGACAGGACAGTCCGAGTCGAAACCCGAACGATTTGTCTTGTCAGATTCCACCACTCCCTCCAAATATGTTCCCAGAAATATTATTTTATTATTTGTTAATTATTACTTGCTCTTGGCTTCCGAAAAATGGGTGCGCATAATGGTCTCTTTATCTCGTCTTTTGTGGTCTTTTTGAAAAGAGAGAACTCGAATAAGAAACCGCTACACCCATTCTTCGAAAGCCAAAAATATCCCTTCAGATTTTCGGTTGATATTATTTAATAATGGGTTTTTGTTTTGACTAAAAAGACTACGAATAACAAAATATTGTATACCAATATTCATTATTTGTCAAGACCTTGGTATAATAAAACGGCTAATATTAGCCATTAATTTATTGTTGCCTATTGTCTATTGTCCGAAAACTACCCCGTAATACAAATCATTTTTTAATATTACTTCATAATTAAAGCTTGAATCAGCTTGTATTAAGTCGCTGTCCTCTGCTGTTGGTGGCCATTGCCAGAGCACAGTATAGTCTTCCGGAAATAAGATATTGGAATGAAAAACACTGTCAAAGCTGCCTGCTTGTTTTTGTACAAACAAGCTATAGGGTGTTGAGGCGTCAATGTAACCCTGTGGTTTTACAGTAAATGGTAAACGATAGGTCAGGCTGACGGTTACGCTCTCACCAGGCATAACTTGGATCCAATTACCAAATACAGTTTTACCGAATTCATCATTAACGCGCGTACCCGTCAGCTCATCTACAATAGCGCGTCCTTCAATATCATTAAGATCATCGTCCACTTTATATTCTGGTTCAGGCCAGCTAAATAATTTCGGATCAGGCTGATCAAAGCCACTGGCATCGATTAGTTGCGAGCCACGCGGAACGTACAGACGCATAAAATCGATATTCTTTGTACCGGTCCAAGTATCACCTACCTGTCCGTTATGCAAACGTGTGACTTCCACCGTGGCGATGGCCTCACCGCTCGGAGAAATCTCCACAGAGTGGTTAATCGTTTGATCAATCACTTCGTCAGTTTTACCGCCACTGATATTGGTATTTACCACCATTAGGTAGTCACCTGATGATTGCTTTATATCACCACCCCAATCGAAACCAATGACCTTATCTTGCATTTCTTTTTCTGATAAATAAAACATCAAGTGTCTATCTGCCAACAAACCGCTTAATGTATTGACGATTGTTAAAAATTCATTCTCCTCTGCTGAAAATACTTTTTGGAGCACAGTAGGTAAAAGATCTGCGATAAACTGTTTTGGTTTATTCTCATCTCTATCATACTCTATTTCTACCTGGTTAAGTGTTTCCTCAACAAAGTTTTCGCTAGTAACTGTAACTCCGTATTCCTCTTGCATATCTATCGATCCGATAATCTTTAATAATTCTATAACTACATCGGGCGTTAAGCTGATAATGCCATCGACAGTTGGTCCTCCGCTCTTTTCATAAAACCACATTATTTTTCTGGCTGAGGTAGGAAAATCAGGGAACCAATTAGCGTCTTGGAGATACCAATGAGGATTAACCAAGTGCATAGGGGCCGGAGCAATTACCTTTTCTTTTAGCTGTCCACTCAGATCATAGGGTCCGCCACCCGGTACTTCCAGCTTTGTAATGGCTCCGTCTTTTATATCCACCATGGCAATACTTCCAATAAATCCTCCGGTCGCACGCATTTCTCTATTGTTTTGAAAAATCATCAGATATCTCTTCTGGACATCACCACCCAATAGTTGATAAAAGAGATCGCTGAACTCTGCAAACTGATTGAAATTTTTGGTTAGTATGGGTAGTTCCTCCTGAATACGCTCGATATCAGATCGGTATTCTACAGGCAAAGCGTCTACCTTGACTTGACTTAAATGGTCTACAGCGCTAGATATCTTGTCACGGACCGGTTCGATTAATTCACTGCTGGATTTTAGTAAATCCGTCAAATTATTTTCTGCCAGGAACTCTTTGTCGGCTGATACTTCAGGGTTATATAGCTCGATTAGACGTGTAATGTCCTGTCCAGCTGATGCAATCGCCTGGCCTGATTGAAGTAAATGCTCTCCTGAAGCAAGAACCTGTCCTTTTATAGGAATATATTTTAGAAAGGTAAAAACAGTATGGCCAATTCTATCTAGCTCACTTTGGGCCAATAAAAAGGTATCAGAGGCCTCTGAAAATTTCTCTTCAGCGGTGTCATATTCTTTTTCAGTGGCTGCTTCACCCGCTACCACTAATTGATCAAAAGCTTTTACAGAAATATCAACTATGCGACTACGCATTTCCAATAAATATTGATATCCCCAAAAACCAAATATCATCATGACCAGCACTAAACAAATCGCTACAAATCCTGTTATTGGTTTTAGCTGAGCTCGTTCAAAATGAAGACGTGGTCGTGGAGTTTTTATTTTTATGGTTGAACGCTTCTTTTCGACCGGTTCAATCTTTTCTACTTTTTTTTCTACCGCCTTGGGTTGTTCCTTGGTTTTAAGAGAAACACTTACTTTTTTGGCAGGCTTATCTGGACGAGAAAAAACATCAGTTATACTATTCTTTAATCTGCCAAAGCCTGATGACCCTTTTCGTTTATTTAGCTCGGAACGAAGCTTCTCGACTTCTTTCTGTAAAACAACCTCACGCAAATTAATTACGTTAGACTCCGGAATTGATTCATTGTCATCAGATGAGTGGCTGGTCATGACTCGCCTAGCAGTGTGTTTCTTTTGGTTCTTCGTTGGACTCATAAAGAATTTTGATAAAGACTGAGCGTCTCTTCGGCCATTTTTTTCCAGCTAAACTTCTTAATATTTTCATAACCCCTCTGGCATAATAAATCTTTTTTTTCGGGATTATTTATCAAGTCTGATAATACTTTCACTATAGCATGTTTATCAGTCGGATCAAAGTATGCGGCTGACTGACCTAGCACCTCGGGCAAAGATGACACAGAGGACGAAACAACGGGTATGCCATATTGCATTGCTTCAAGTGGCGGTAGCCCAAAACCTTCAGCCAATGATGGAAAAACATAAAGCTCTGCTTGACGATACAAAGCCGGTAAATCTGCATCCGGTACATAGCCTGGGAAGATTACATCCTTATCAAGACCTAGCCCATCGCTCTGTTTTTTTAAACGTGAATAGAAATAATCCATTCGCCCAACCAATACCAGTTTTAAGCCAGGATGTTTTTTTATAAGGTCTTTGTGAGCCTCCAATAACATTTCAAGATTTTTATGCGGGTAAGCATTTCCGACATATAGCAGATATGGTTTATCAATCTTATATTTACTCAACACGACCTCTGGAGCATCAGCTCCTTCAATAAATGGATCGGCAGCTTCATAGGTAACTTCAATTTTTTTCGGAGACAATGAGAAGAAATCTATTAACTCTTTTTTGGTATATTCCGAAACAGTAATAACTTTTTTAGCCCTCTTTATGGCTGAAGAAATTACCAGACGATAGCCATGGCGTTTGAAAAAATATTTTATCGGACCTGAGGTGGTAGCTCGAGTAGTCGGATAATGAGTGATTATCAAATCATGAATAGTAACAACAAAAGGTTTCCTATAAAAAATTGGTATATTAAAATGAGGAAAATGAACCAAATCAAGCCTTTCCTTGTTTAATAAACGTGGAAAGTCTGTCTGCTCTTTAAGTGAATACCAACGATAGGGTGCTAATACCTTACGAAAGCTTGAATTCTCAGGAGTATACTTATCCCAATTTTCCTGTCTTAAAAAAATTGAATACCGGTTCATTTGGTCAACAGTCTCAAGGTTCTTTATAAGTTTTTCAGTGTATCGCCCCAGTCCCTTTCCCTCAGGTCCGAGAAAACGAGCATCAATTCCAATATGCATATCTATTTTTTCATATTATTAAAAACATTCAAGGTTTCCTCAGCACTTTTTTGCCAGGTAAACTGATTTATTATGTCTTGTCTGTTTTTTAACAATTTTTCTTTCAGCTCAGGCTGATGTATGAGCTGTGCTATTGCTTGAGCTAATTCAGAAGTATTGTAAGGCTGTACAAATAAAGCTGAGTCACGCAATACTTCAGGTAAGGCTGATGCTGCACTAGCTATAACTGGTGTACCGGCCGCAATGCTTTCTATGGGAGGAAAACCAAACCCCTCATAGACAGATGGATAAACAAATAATTCAGCTCCTTTGAGTAAGGCTTCCTTGTCCTGCTCAGATGTGTAACCAATAAATCGAATATCCTTTCCGAACTTCAGTTTCTTTCGTGCGGTTTCAAGCTCGGCCTGACACCAAGCTGGCTGTCCCAATATTATCAATTGGTGTGAACTGGGCAGTCTTTTTTTTGCTTCATCAAAGGCCGGCAACAAGGTACTAATATTTTTCCTTGGTTCTAAGAATCCGATAGTTAGAATATATGGTTTGTCCAGCTGATATTTACTCTTTACCGTATTTATATCACTTTGCTTTATATTAACTATTGATTCTGTTTCAACACCCGAGTACACGACATCAATTTTATCTTCAGGAATATCATAGAGATCAATTAAGTCCCGGCGAGTGTTTTGTGAAACTGCTATTATCTTATTGGCTCGCATGGCTAGTTTGCGCGGTGCAATGAAATGATGCCAGAGCCGACGTTTATGTGATAAAAATTGTGGATATAATTCAAATGACAGATCATGAAATGTTATTACCTCAGGACAGCTGGAAGAAATTGAAATATAATTAATGTTCGGTACAAAAAAGAGGTCTATCGGACCGATCAATCTGTCAATATAAGGTTTTTTTGTCAGTATTATCGAGGAGTTAAATAGCTTGTTTGGCCAACGAGTTGCTTTGTGTCTTACATTTGGCTGATTAAATTCGTTGCTCGGCTTTGCCCAAGAATTAGAAAACAGTATATACTCATTGGTTTGATCGATTCGAAACAGGTGTTCGAGCAATTTTCTAGTATAGTTGGTAACACCTCCCGGTTTTGTTTCGGCGAGCGAACGTATATCAACACCAATTCTCATAGTGTTACTCGGTTCTCAGATATCTGATAAAGTAAATCAAGCCCAAGGATAGGAACAATCCGACTACTAACCCAACAACAGTATTAAGGATTAACATTGGTTTTTGCTCTACAATTACCGGCGTTGAGCCAACTATTTCAAATAGAGCTTTCTGATCTGACGTGCGGTTTAGCTCTGCCCCTCTTTCTTGGACAGTTGAAATAATTGATTGGGATATTTTTTCCGCGGTAGTGTGGTCTCTTTCCTGAAATATCACAACAATGTTTTGTGATGAGTACTTCTTTGTCTTAAAACGATTTGTAAAGCGCTCCAGGGTGGTTATGTTTGGCTCAACCTCGGCTAGGTCATAGATTTCCATCAGAACTGAGGGAGTATAAAACCAGCTTACTACAGTCTGAGAAAACAGGTCACTAGCCTGAATGGCATAATACCCATCGAATTGATAGTCAGCTGTTTCCTGTTTATTTATCCGATTGACTGCAAATGAGATCGACGTTTTATATTTAGTCGGAGAATAGTAGCTAAATAGGAAAGCTGCTGCTCCCACTAAAATACTGATTATGAGTATGGCTAAAAGATTTCTTTTTATAACCTGTTTATGTTCGTAAAATTTCATAATTATTTATTTTAATGATAATTTATTTATTATTTGCTGTGTGTTCATTAATGTACGCTAATATTTGACTTTTAAAATTTTCTACATTGTATTTCTGAGCATGAGTGTGGATTTCATTCGGATCAAATTTCTCAGAATTGAAACGAAGAACTGTGTCAGCTAAAGCGGCCCAATTTTGATCATGAAAAAATACTCCTGTCTTTCCATCAATCACTGTATCCAACGCACCTCCTTTGGCATAGGCTATAACAGGTCGCCCAGAAGCCATAGCTTCGATAGCAGTAATGCCAAAGTCTTCTTCCTGTGGATATAAAAATGCCTTAGCGTGGCGATATAAATTTCGTCGTTGGTCATCGTCAACCTGACCTAAGAATTCGATATTTGATTTTGCCATACTACGTAAACGTTTTTCCTCAGCACCTGATCCAAATACCTTCAAAGGTAAGTGTAATTTATTAAAGGCCTGTATGGCCAGATCAAAACGCTTATAGGGCACTATGCGTCCACCTATCAAATAGTAATCTCCCACCTCTTTTGATACGGTAAATTGACTAGTATTGACCGGTGGATAAATGACATCACTGCCTCGCCGATAGTATTTTCTTATTCTTTGCTGTACTGCTTCTGAGTTAGCAATAAATTTATCAACGCGCTGGGCGGCCATTTGATCCCAGAGTCTTATCCGCGGCAAAAACATTGAAATTAACCCTTTGACAAATTTCGGATAATGAAGCTCGTTTACATAGCTATATGTATCACTCCAAAGATAGCGTGTCGGGGAATGACAGTAGCAAATATGCACCGTATCGGGTCGGGTGATAACACCCTTGGCAAAAGCAGAGCATGAAGACAATATTACATCGTACTCTGTCAGATCATATTTTTCTACAGCAGTAGGCATCCATGGTAAATACCATTGATAGCGCCTTACACCTAGAGGCATTTTTTGTATGAAAGATGTATTTATTTTTTTATTGCGAAAAGAAGGATTGGCATTCTTCCTATTATAAACCAAAGTATAGGTTGGTGCATTAGGAAAAATTTCCTGAAATACTTGCAGTACTTTCTCGGCACCTCCATCTTGGGCCAAATGATCATGGACTAAGGCTATTTTCATATTAACTGGCTGATTTAGTGCTTAAGACTACCAACGGTGTACGCATCAAAATTTTTACGTCAATCAGGGGTGACCAATTTTCTATATAGTATATATCTAATCGTGCTTCATCACTAAAATTCAGCTCTGAACGACCCGAAATCTGTGCCAAGCCAGTTATACCGGGTTTGATAGCTAGAAGCTTTTTGTGGCTTTTTTGATACCTACTTACCTCTTCAGGTTCATGAGGTCGCGGGCCAACTAGACTCATTTCTCCCTTTAATACGTTAAAAAGCTGGGGTAGCTCATCAATACTCATACGTCTCATAAACTTACCTGATTTTGTAATCCTAGGGTCTTCTTTCATTTTAAACAATGGCCCATCAGCTCTTTCATTATACTTCATCAGGTCGTTTTTCATTGTATGTGCATTATCTACCATTGAACGAAATTTATATACTTGAAAAACCTTGTTACCTTCCCCCACCCTATCTAAGCGCACAAAAACCGGCCCCTTGGAATCTATCTTGATTATTAGCGCAATGATGAGAAAAAACGGACTAAGCACTATAACACCCAAGGTAGAAAATAATGTATCACTTATTCTTTTCATAATACGTCCCCAGCCATCCAATGGGGTGCGTTTTATCTCAATCAAGGGGCGGCCAGCAATCGTCTCAATGTGTACGTTTGAAATTTTTGCATCCAGCAAATCTGCCATGTATTTAAAACCAATATGATTATCAATGCTAATGTCTAGCAGCAACATTCTCTCCTTCTTTTCAGTGTTTGGATCAGCTAGAATAATTTCATCAATTTCTTTTTGGCTGATTGTCTGTTTTAAGTCTTGAATATTTTGATCGTTTACTTCGCTGAAACTTCCTACTATTCGATATCCCAGCTGACGTTGGGTCATTAAATAATCCTTTAAGATGACCGTACTTTCATCAGAGCCCACCATAATAATATTTCTAATACCATACCCTCTTAAAAAAAACGAGTGTTGCAGTCGACGTATTAGAAGCCGGCTGACAGTAATGAACAATATAGCTAATAACCAACCAGCTAAAATAATAAAGCGTGATGAAAATAATTCACGCTGAAAAAATATCAGTACAATTATTGACAGAAAGCCGGTCGAACATGCAAGGACAATCTTTACAAACTCATCAAAAAATCTTCGAGTGCTTTTAATGGAATACAAACCACTCAACGCAAAAACTATCAGCCAAATTATGCCAACAATAAAAACAATTGAAATATACTCATTAAATGGGAGCTCATAGACGACCGGTCTTAAGGTCGCTATCTCCCAAAAGCGCAATCGGTACGCCATCAATCCTGCTACTATTATCATCAGATAGTCGACGGGTACCAAAATAGCGCTGAAAACCAATTCAGCCCTTTTCATACATAGGTTAACTTATTAAATGCCTCAAGAAGACCTATAAGCCGAATTCTGTCCCTGCACCACTCGCTCCGTTCCACTACACTTGGGTGCAGGGCATTGCCCCAACAAGCTCTTTTATCGAGGAAACACCCTGTACCTGAACGAGCGAAGCGAAGTGAATGGTACGGGGGATGATCATCTATCTGGGCCCTGGCGTCACCACCGGGCTCTAGCGACCTACCCACCCCCTACCCTTTTTCAAAGGGTGGGGGTCTACTTGGTCTTGCACCTGACAGGGTTTATCACGCCTAATCATTACTGATTAGGCCTGTGGTCTCTTACTTTACCCGCCGAAGCAGGATATCCCGCGCATAGGCGGGACCACTCTTTTCACCCTTACCCTTCAACTCACTTCTCACTGCGTTCGTCCTCCACTTATGGCCATTCTACCCTATTTTAATAAACGGGTCTGAAAGCTTGGAACGTAATGACAAGCGAGTCGAAGGGCGGTATATTCTCTGCGACACTTTCCCTGGGATTCAAAAGAATCGAAAAAGTCTATAGAACTTTCTCTATCCTCTTTTACTCCCGCCTTTATTTCAAAGGTGCCATCTTTAAACCAGCCAAAATGACTGGATTGGTGTTCGGACTTTCCTCCCCGCACCACTCACTTCGTTCCACTACGCTTGGGTGCGGGGCTAGCCCTCGTAATAATTGAGGGGAAGCCCCTGTACCCGAATGAGTGGAGCGAAATGAGTGGTACAGGGCAATCATCCGGTCCTCTTGAGACAGAAATACCATACCGTAAATAGGTATTTTTGTCAACAACAAATTCTTGACTAAAATGATAAGTGTTGTAAACTTTCATTGGTTCATTCAGTCATCTACGTTATGTTAACGGGGGGGTGTGATGGCCATTACAAGTGTTGAGTGGATAGGTCTAGTGCCAGAAGAGACTGCAATATTAGATAACACGGGACTACGCTGGATTGTGGTTAATAGACAGTCTCTTGTAGGTCTACATGGGTACAGTCTCAAGCCTGATAGTGGAGTACCTGGGGTCTTCTACTGGGGAGAAGGTGATCGTATCGTTGACGAGTCCCTTGACCCTGCTGACCAATTCAACCACGGAGAGACCAAAATCGTTGCGCTGTAATAAGCTCAGCCAACCAGCGGAAGCAGTCTGCTGGTTTTTTTCTATATGTAAATACCACCAGTTACACAAATGGTATTTACCTGCTAGTTTAGAATAAGAGGGTGTAGCAAGTACAACATGCTAAGCAGCCGGGGGTCTGGCCCGCTACGCCATAGCTTCAGCGAGGCGAGGGTAAATCTGAACGTCAAGATAAGCAATATATATTTGATATGCTAATGAGAGTGAATATTTACTCCAGTATTTCTTTCCCGCCTGCCAATGGTTGAAGCCGTAGGCTTCTGGCGAGCAGGTCTGCTACCTTTTATTTCTTGTCCCGCACCCAATGTGGTGCGGGGCTAAAAGAAAAGTGGCGAAACATTGGTAGTAATCTATTGTTAAATAATACTGAATTACTTTTTAACCTCTGAGTGATTTTAGTATAACAAGAGCTACGCTATTAAGCGCCCACCTAGCGGCTGACAAGCTAACACCCGTATGAGGGGGTGGTTATTGGGGTAATAAAAAAACCCCATCATTTCTGACAGGGCCGAGCCCAATTGGTATCTATGACTTGTGGCTAGTTTCTCAGTACCTCTTCTACGATACTGCCTCGTATGCTCTTGTCGAGTCGGAATTGAAAGAACCAGTCTGGATCTCCACGCTCATCCAGCTCTCCCAAGATATAGATTTCAAGAACAGGCTCCTCTTCATCGGTTTCTCGTTCCATCCTACCAACAAAGTAGTCGCCTGACCCAATCTTTACATCACCCATTGACGTGATCACAATCGGTAGACCGGTAATGACATTGGTTGTAATTCTACACGAAGCCGCAATGACTTGGTAAAGACTATCCCCTCTAGGGTAAGCACCCTCTGTATCAATCCAGGACCGAAAGCCTCTCGCAAGCTCTCTTCCCTGACTTATGGAGTACTCCTCCCCTGAGCTGAATTTTGTTCCACTACAGGAAACTACCATCATGGCAACCACCAAAACAAGCAAAAGCCGTGACACCAAGCGACTGATCCGTTTCACAGTCCTCCCCCTTTCTATCAGCACAAAACGACATACAAAGAACGAGTGAATTTTATCAATAATAAATCATTAAGTAAAGATGTTTCTATTTTTCATAGATAAGACAATATATATATGAACTAATTAAATATATGGCATCAGACAAGTGCGCCCCCCATAGTATTGTCATGCCGAACCTGCACTCCGGCAGGCCCGCCTCCCGGAGTGCAGGCAGGCTTGATTCGGCATCTCCAATTGTCACCAGCACTCTGGAGATCCCGGATCGCGGTCCGGGATGACAGGCGGGGGGGGTTCACAGATTATGAAAAATATTATTATAACTCCATATTCGCCAAGGACTATATTAATCGTTATAATAAGAGGGTAACACATCCTACCAATAGAATATGCTAATTGTAAAAAAAATAACAAAAGTATTGCTTACTATCTCTTTACTAACATTAGTAGCTACCTTTTGGTTTCGTAATACATTGCCAAAGCCTGAACAGATATTACCCGAACTCAATCAGGAGCCAAACCAGATTGCAGTTAATATGGATCCGATAAGAATCAGTCAAGATGGTTTTACTGCAATATTATCACCACTATACGAATATAGACAAAGTGGCCTAGTAGTCACTCAATATGATTCTGACACATGGTATGACTACAGCCATAAAAATGATCCCTTTAATACAAAAGACGTTTGTGTCATCTGGGGCCATAACATAAAAACCGACACCTACCGGCAAGGAGATTTTGGTCATGGTGAATTTACCTGTACCTGGTATTTTAATGATGGGGAAATGTTTAATAATTTTTCCTACGAAGCTATTGCTAATAATCACCTTATTCCGGCTAATCGAGAAGTACAAAAAATGATTGCACGTATACGTATTGGTGATCAAATATCTCTGTCCGGATACTTAGTAAATTATGAAGTGACTGACGATACGAAACAAAAAGCGATAGGCCAACGCAGTACTAGCACAACTCGTCTAGATACCGGTAATGGTGCCTGTGAGATTATCTATGTGACTGAACTGGAAATCCTTAAAGCAAACCCGGGTTTACTGCCTTTGCTCTACCGCCTATCTTTAGTTTTCAGTGTTGTGTTTTTCGTTATACGGTTATTAATGTTACTAAGACCCGCCAATTAAAAAACGGTTGGAATAATTAGACAATATAATTATTTCTGAATGGCATTATAAGAGTGACAACAGTCACAAAATGTGCTATAATGTATTTAGAAAGAATGGAAAAAATAAAAAATAAAAAAACGAAAGTCGCTTTTATTGTTAAAATCAGTATAATTATTATACTAGCAATCGGATTGCTGGTTCTTTTTTTATATGTCGGATGTCTGTTCTTAATACCACCAAAAGTTGAAAATATCGAACCTGCCGCTAACAGCCCTTTGGTAGCTCTCGATTCTTCGATCACAATAACCTTCAATAAACCCGTAGACAGGAATAGCCTTATTTCCTCTGTAGTACCTGAAATTGAAGGAGAGTGGATATATGAGGACTCAATAATACTACCCAACCATCTGTATAGCAAATTGCATTTTATTCCCAACCAGGTATTCAAGCCTGAAACTACCTATACTGTTACCCTCGAAAACATTAATAACATCCTTGGCTTTGGAGATCCTAAGTCCTTATCATTTGATTTCACCACTCGCCCCTTGCCAAGCATTGAAGCAATTGTTCCTGGGAATGCTATTACCGATCTTTCTCCAAATATTGAACTAGCGATTAGTTTGTCTGAACCTAACCCTGGCCTAGCAGAGTTTGTATTCTTGTTTGAGCCAGAATTTGAGTATGAACAAAACATTAATGATTCACTAGACCAATACATTTTAACGCCAACACAACCTTTGTCTCAAGGTAGCAATTATAACATGATTGTTAACCGCATTTGGATCGTTAAAGACAAGCTGAGTCAAGAGATTGTCTATAGAGACGAACCTGAAAAACTTTATGCTGGCTCCTTTCAAATCGCTCCACCTCCCCAAGTAGAGAAAGTAAGTCCTACAGGCGATGCCGTGCTTGTTGATAATGATATTGAAATAACTTTTAATGAAGCAATGGATGAAGCTTCTATCAAGAATAATCTATCTATCAGCCCAGACATTGGGGGCTCTGTCGTCTTATATGAAGATAAAAAAACTCTCACTTTCACTCCTCAAGGATTGGACTATGAAACTAAGTATCAGGTAACACTGCCTGCAGGCACGGAGAACGACCAGGGCGGATATTTGGAGGAAGATATTATTTATTATTTTAATACCATCGGCCGTGTTAATGTTTCTCATTTCAGTCCTCAAGATCAAACTACTGGCGTAGGAGTTAATAACACTATTCGGGTTAGTTTTGACCAAGAGGTCGACCATGCATCAGCCGAAAGTAATTTTCATATTGAACCGGCCAGTGAAGGTACCTTTTCTTGGGATGGCAATACTATGGCTTTTACTCCCACAAACCATCTGACCTATAACTATACTTACAAAGTTACAGTCAATAGCGGAGTAATTAGCATTTACGGACTTGACTCTGATCGTGATTTTTCCCTTACGTTTGCAACGGCTCCTGAAGTAATAAAGTTGGACGTAAGACAAGACTTTCAAGATCGCTCCCTCTCCTGTGAAGCTGCAGCACTGAAAATGGCTTTAAGCTACCAGGGTGTAGTAGTCTCTGAAGATGAAATAATGAATCATGTGGGCTATGATCACACCCTTCATGAAAATGGAACCTGGGGCGATCCATATCTGGCCTATGTAGGAGATATTAACGGACGACAGAATACCACCGGTTATGGCGTTTATTGGGATCCTATCGCACGTGCAGCGGGTCAATGGCGGCCATCTGAAGCATTTACAGGCTGGACTATTACCCAACTTACTCGGGAAATAGCTCTAGGCAATCCTGTGGTGACCTGGGGTATTTATGGATCCGGCTATGAGGACTCGTGGACTACTCCAGAGGGAAAATACATTTATGCTTGGAAGGGAGAACATGCTCGAACGGTTATAGGGTTTGTTGGAAGTGTTGATAACCCATCCAAAATCATTATCAACGATCCTTTTGCCGGACAGCTATATTGGACCAGAGAAAGATTCGAAAGTGATTGGGGCGTCTTTGGCAATGCTGGTGTGGTAGTTCGATGATGTTTTGAGATGTATTGGGATATCTTTATCATAGTTGACAAATATAAGTGTACAATATATAATCTGATGTCGGTTATATAGTGAACGTTCAATCATGAGGAGGAACCATAGCGGAAGAGCAAGTCACCACTTTTTTATGGGGTGGAAAGACCTATGCGGTCAAGTTCGATCCGGATAATCGAAAGTATTATGTCCTGCTTCCCGATCGAACCTTGATCCGGATTGGATGGTCCCTGAGTAGGGGTGGCCCGTGGACCATCGATCCAAAAAATGTGGTGGATGCGTACGATGCACTTGAGCCATCTAGTTCAGAACCGACTGTATGAAAAACGACGGGCAGTTCACCTGATTCCTATCGCACTTACCTTACACCTTGAGCTCCGCTTGGACTGATGTCTTCGGAGCTCTTTTTTTATTACAAAAAGCCACCTTTTAAGTCATTTGGCTGGATCGAGATTAGGCTTCTTCAGCGGCGTCCGGATCGGGCTCTTCTGCACCATCCGTTTTGACAGGCTGTTTGGGAATAATGAAGAGAATGTCATCATCATCACCGATGACAACATCAGGGCCTACTTCGCCTTG
>JAHIZJ010000037.1 GCA_018814765.1 Patescibacteria group bacterium | reverse complement strand
ATTTGTCCTCTCGGCTAATGAAAGGTGTTATTTTTTTTAGAAAGAACAATCATATATTAACAACTACCCCAAGCTTGTCAACCTATTAAAAACCCCCACCCTTTTGTCTACTGACATAAAGGGTGGGGGTGATGACCCCAATGAAAGAACTGTCATTGCTTCAAGTCGAAATTGAATGGTATCACGATGTAAACCGGAACCGGGACATCCCGCTGTAACGCCGGTTTGAATAGCCACTGGAAAGCGGCTTCGATAGCAGCTGATTCCAGTAGCTCACATGCTTCACTCTTATTGATAGTAGCATGCGTAACCCTGCCGTCCCTATCGATCCGTACACGAACTTCCACTCTACCCTCAGCACCGGCTTCTCGTGCCATATCGGGGTAGACCGGTGGAACAGATAGTATCACTTCAGGTGCTGTGTCAAAGGCATAGAAATCCTCGGGTGCTTGTCCATGATTGCCATCTGTCGGCAAAGTTGGCGGGTTGAACGGATTGAAGTTGGTCGGCAAGATAGTCGCATCGGGATCAGCATAGGGATCAATCTCGAACTCCTGAGGAAGAACCGGCATAGCCAACGTCTTTGGAGGTGGCGGGATAACGATCGCACTGGGAACGTCTACCATTTCGATGATTTCCCGCTCATTGAGCACATAGGGTGTCTCGATGTACGGTGGCGAAAACGACGCAGTCAGTACAACGAGAGTGATGGCAGCTATAACAGCACCAGCCAGGGTTCTGCCATACCACTGCTTCATTCTGTAGTGCGCTGCTTGCACCAAGCTACTTCTGGTCGACATGATGAGCCTCCATTTCTTCGGGGCATAATACCCGTCCGACAAAAACGAACACCTTGGTACAACGCCAAGGTAGGGGGAAACATATATTGTCGAATGAACAAACCGTTTCAGGGCAATCTCTATTGCGCTGTTCGTTCATTGGAACCACTGATCAGCTCTAGTACTTCCTTTATACGCCTTTGTTATGTTTTTGTCAAATATCTGGGCTAATTAAAAAAGACCCGCAGAAATGTATCTGCGAGCAAAAATATTAAATACATGCATTTTACCCAAGCCCTTGACAAAATCATCAGTAGTCTTTATAATGACTTGTTCTTCAACTCTGTTGAACAAACGATCTTTGAAATGAAAATGAATCTGCTACAGATTGTCTACATACCAAGGAGGAACCCATGTTGAAACATATTATCTGCCTTTTGGTAGCAATGACGTGCTCTACGCTGTCTCCGGCATCATCATCCGATGATGTTACGAGGATCGTCAATAATCCTGCAGAACCGGAAAGTTCTGTGGTGATCCAGCTCACAGAGAAGTTCCGAATCGGTGAGGACGAGGACGATGAGCTAATCAGTCACGTCCGGAGTGTCTTTTTGGATTCAGAAGGGAACATCTGCATCCTTGATTCACATCTGAAAAACTTGCTGATCTATAACCAGTCAGGTGAGCTTCTCCGACATGTCGGTCGGAAAGGTGCGGGTCCGGGCGAGTATGAATGGCCGAGTAGTGCATTCTGGCTAAATGGACAGTATGTTATTTGCCAGGCATATCCTGGAAAATTCATACTGTTTTACCCTGATGGAATTCCAGCTGGAAATCTTAAGCTGGATATCCAATCTTTGTTCCTACCCATTATGGAGGCGGGGCCTGTCGGTGATGGCTTGCTGGGAGCATTCTACAGTAGCATAGTAGAGAAGCACAGGCATCACGACTTCTCGCTCTTCAATCTGAACGGTGATATGGTTCAAAACATTTATCACTGGGAGAGCGAAGAATCTATGATTGATGATCTCGGAATCTACGATGAGATGTGTCCGAGTCAAGCAACCGAGCATCTTTGGACAGTTACTTCGAGTGGAACAATCTACATGGCCCTATCCTTCACGGACTACACCATCACCGTCCAAAACATACACGGTGATACGCTGATGATGATCCAACGTGATTATGAAAGCATCAAAAGATCGAGCGAAGAGGTGAGTGCAAGGTATCAACGTCGTGAGAAATGGAATGCTCACGCCCCCCGCCCACCAAAGGTTGCGATCTCAGAACAACACCGGGATATCCAGCAGATCCAGATCGGCCCAGATGGGCTTCTCTGGGTTTTACCTAGTAACGGTGTCTGGAAAACACCTCCGGGTACAGTCGGAATTTATGACGTCTTCGATGAAGAGAATGTGTACGTAAAAAGGGTTGCCCTGCGAGGTGAGGGGGTTAACGCCCTCACCGACGGGGTCTGGATCTTATCCAACGGCCTCGTGGTCGTGGCAAAGAACCAGAAAGCCGCCCACAACGTGGTCGAACCGGAAGAGACGGAAACGTCAATAATCTGCTTCACCATGTGAGCACCTTACCCCCCATGGGTTTAATCTTGTGGGGGGCTTTTTTTATTTTTATCAGCACTTTTTTTGATTTTAGTGTTTATATATGTTTACAAAATAAATGTATATAACAAACACTTCAATAAATTCAATTAAGTGACTAGCGGTGCTTGGGAAGAAAGACCACACGACGATAGTTGATATAAAAAAAGCCCGCAGACAGTAATCTGCGAGCTAGCGACCTGGGGTCGCTCATTCGGGCTCAAAAAAGTACCACCAGTTGAATGTGCTTTCAAGCGTTCCGCTCAAAAACATCCTGGGTCGCCTGGGTGGCAGTCCCAGTCATTCCACCACATGGTACGGTAACACTCATCGCATCCGAGCCACGCGTGTTCACACGCGTAACACGGATCTTCCCACGGATCTTCCTCGGGTGGCTCGTATGCCACCGCCGGAGCAATCGCACTGATAAGCGCGATTACCAACAAAGACAAGAGCAGAAACCTCTTCATCGTGTCACCTCCGTCTTGCTGGCGAGATCGCCATTTTCACCATCAATCACTAATCGAATCTCAACAACCCCTGATTCATCCAGATATTCTAATCGGTGACCTTGTGGAAAACCGACCCAGAATAAACACTTATCATTTGATCCAAGTGCTATCTGGATATCCTCAAAAGTTGCAGTCAATCCATCAGATAGATATACGGGCACACCGTAACTCGGGGAAACTCCGCCAAATGAAGCAAGTATGGCTTCTGAGAGAACTATGCTTCCGTCCTCCAAGACAATACCTAGCTTCAATGTCTCTGTCCAGGTGAACTGAGTGTCTATGGGACCCCATGGGATAAGCTCACCTCCGTACCAGGTCATGTTTCCCTGATGATTTCGGATCTCGGAAAAGACCTGGTTACCATACTTGCCAATCATATATGGCAAGAAGAGCTGAAGATCCCCTGGCCCCGATGCTTCCATCATCTCCCGATCACTGGGAGTGATATAGGAGATTATGGGAAAGTTGCGGACATTCAACCGAACATCGCACATGAGAGAATCTGAGTTTTGCACCACGTCCATAAAAACGCCGACACCCCTGCCTTGTGCCGAGCTCACCAATGCCATTGCCAGGCAAAGCATCAGTACGATTGCATTCAACTTGTGTACCATGTTACACCTCGTCTGACAGTTGATATGGTTGTACAACTAACCCAAACACCCTGGTCTGAGACCAAGACAGTGGGATAACGTCTATTATATCAATGAACATCCAGTAATACGCGTGGCAAAGCCACTTCGAGCCGGTTGTTCATGATTAAACTCTATCTATTTCTACTGCTTTCTTTTTACTCTATTATTGGTTTTTTGTCAAGGGTTGGCTATATTTAGACCATTTAACGCATATAATTACATATTTATCATGAAATAAATACTAAGGTCATCTTGTAGTATAATAAGGAAGTATGATGGAAATTCAAAGACTACGCGATGAAGAGCTAGTGTCTATTATTCGCGACCAAGACCAGGAATTATATACCGAAATCGTTAATCGTTACGAACAAAAGCTTCGCCGATATGCTTTGGTTTTTGTTCATGATAACGATAAAGCGGACGATGTTCTGCAAAGCACATTCATTAAAGCCTTTATTAATCTTAAAGGATTTAATACAAAGAAAAAGTTCTCCAGCTGGATCTACCGCATTTTACACAACGAAGCGATAAACTATATTAAAAAACATAAGCGAGAATTATCTCTGGATGATTCTACCGAGGTTTTAAGAATAACTTCAGATATAGATCATAACCAAGAAATAGAAAAAGAAGAGATCAAAACATTTCTTAATGAACACATGGACAGGTTATCCATCAAATATCGGGAACCCTTGGCTCTGTTTTATTTAGAAGATTATTCATATGGAGAGATTAGTGAAATACTAAAAATGCCTGTTGGGACCGTAGGGACTCGAGTTTCACGGGGACGCGGTCTATTAAAAAAATCAATTACTAAAAACCATGGCCAATAATAAACCAATAGCAGATAAAATCAGCGAGAAAATCGCGTCACATCAGATCAAGATGAAGCCAAAGGCCTATTTCATTACAGGTTCTGTTTTGCTTGGTGCCGGAATAGCTGCTGGAGTTATGATTGCCATGTTCTTTGTCAGTATCGCGGTCTTCCGTTTCCGGGTCCATGAGCCCTTTGATTATTTAAAAATGGGCCGTCCCGGTTTTATGCCATTCTTGCACAACTTTCCTTGGATACCTATGCTAATAGCAGTAGTGGGCATTATTGCCGGACTATATCTGATTAAACGTTTCAACATTGGTTACCGGCAAGCATTTGTCGGCATTGTGGCCGGGTTTATTGTTGCAGCTGTCGGATTTGGACTAGCTATTGATGCCAGTGGATTACCGGAAAGAGTACAAGGTTCTAAGCCCTTTAAACCATTTTTCCAGGAAAATTATTCAGGTGAAAATTGGGTTGTAGGAATGGTTGAGGAAATAGCAGATGACCAGTTAACAATCACACAGCCCGAAGGAAAAACAACTATAATCACAATTGAAAATACAACAATTATCAAACCTCGAACTGAAATTACTAACGGGGAAATAATTAAAGTTCTGGGCCAACAGAAAAACGGTGAGTATTTTGCTGAGGCAGTTTTCCATGGATCACCACCACGTGGCGGTCCCTTCCCTCCCCACGAAAAACCCGGTAATGTTAAGGGCAAGCAGTTTTGTCCGAGTCGGAGAAAGTAGTTTTTAACCCCGCATAGTTGATTACTTTACCCACAACAATACTATACAACAAACGAAGCGGGGTCTATGATTACTTAATAACAACCAGGCTGAAGCCTTATCCGCCCCCACTAAAGTGGGGTAGAAGAAAAAGGGTATTCCTCACTCTTGAGAGCGGATGGCGGGATATCATTTGACAACCATATAATATAGAGTAAGCTATACATGCTGCACGTATCCCTGTGCAGCTCACAATCCCTGGGTGGTCGTTTGTGTCTGACAACGCAATCAGACATGAACGCCACCCCTTTTTATTCACATAGAACCCAACTATACCGGAATGTAAATCTTTAGATTTACCAATAAGTCGAAAATATCTTTGTAAAGCTAAAGCTTTACAATCCATAAGAGTCTAAATAAAAAAGAGGCCCGGCATGTTTTTTAAATAAACATACCGGGCCATGTACATACAACCACCTGGCTAGCAATACTGTAAGTGTCACCAGCGGGTTGCCCTTACTTAGACCTAGCCCTCTGTGGCCTTAGTCTTCTGGATGAGCGTAACATTTAAGCCAAGCTCGTTCGTGAACATCGGATCACCATCATCAAGCGATATCGCGTGGAAAGTACTGTTTCCCCTACTGAATGGGCTCACCTTAATACATTGAGTGCCTCTCCACTCGAATTTGTCACCGATATCGAGGTCGGTGAACGGGTACTCTTGTCCGACGACCATAGGTTCTGGTCCTGGCTTCGGTACCGGGATGATCGGGTTGATCTCCGGGATGTCGAGGCCGAGTGCATGAAGACGGTTGAGAAGTTCAGCGATGAAGTCCGGTGTTGCGACAAGTGTTCGATCCTTGCGTGAGTTTTTATTCTCGAGCATCTCGAGCATGCTCACCAGACCGTCTTCCGGCATCTCATACCAGAAGTCTACCTGTTGTCCATAGGAGGTGCTACCCATTCTGGAGTGGAAACCACCATCGACACCTCTAAGCGAAGAAGCGAACTGTTCACGTAGCGTGTGCGTTGAACTCTCGGAGAGGTTACACGAATGGACAATGAAGCGTACGGCGACAGTTGTTTCGTCGGGAGAGAGGAAACATCCAAGCTTCGTACCAATACCGCCGACTAGCGCATTGAAATGCTCTGAACCGTGTCCTGGTCGATCTTGATGACTGAAAATGATTTCAACATCCATATTGATAAACCGCGATTCAGCTTCTTTGCCTTCATCGAGCAGCTGTACGTAGCGACCAGTCATGCCGTGCTCAGGACACAGGTAAGCCATCATCTCCTGTGCATGAGCGTCAGAGATTCGTTTCCCACCCTCTGGAGAATTTCCATCGTGGAACAGCTTCCAGTTCTCAATGAGTGCGAGCAGATCCCCTCTCAACATCTGGCAGTTATCGGGCAGGAGGCTATGTAGCTTCCTGAAGTCTCCGACGCTTTGTGCCAGGGCGTACAGAAGAAGAAATACCCCCTCCATCTTGAGAACCCTGAGAAAACTGAAACCTTCGGACCAGGACTTGCTTTGAAGTATAGACATTGCTATGTCCTCTTTTGGTCTCTTGGTATCATCTTTCCTTCAGCGTGAAGGTGTCGTACTGTCAGACCAGATCAGCACAACGATGCCCCACCGTCGCGGACGGCTCATCCGGGGATATATACCATCAGCCCACTGCCTCGAGCAGTGTTTTTGATTATGAAAAGAATAGGCTGATATATACGCCGCGGGCGCACTTCTCCAGGATGAAGTGGAGAAGAAACTACCAACTTAATAAATTAGCAATTTCCTCGCCACATCAGATTTCAACCACGTAGAATATCATGATTCTGTGGTTTTGTCAAGGGTAGGATAAAAAAAGGAGGGTGGCGTGCGCATCTCCAAGTATGTCTTGGTTTAACACGCTCTATCCACCCTCTGTGAATGAGTCAGCCCTGGGGCACGATACTAAGGTAGGGAGGTGAGCTGACCCAAGTATTATTTTATTCTTTTCTACCAATATGTCAAATATTTAGATATTGTCTGCGGACTCGTCTACCGGGTTTATATTAAATGGTCTATAGTCTTATAAGCTAGCACCAACTAACTATCAAGCATCAACAAATTGCGCCGCCAACTGTTTGACCCCGTACCGCGCGCTTACGCGCTGGTACGGGGGAGTTTGGCGGCGCCTGCCTTCGCCGAAGTGGCTACGCGCAGGCAGGCTTGATTCTTTTTGTCCTTTTCTCATCAAGGAGAAAAGGACACTCAATCGGCAAAAAACTATAAAAAAGGGTGGCACCGAACAGAAGTCGAGCCACCCCGGGTGAAAAAAGGACAATCGCATGCCACGAGGAAGCATGCTGTGAGAGAGAGGCTTATATTCTAACAAATTGCTAAACATTGATCAAGAATAAAAAAATGGGGGGGTAACAGTAGTCACCCCCCACCGTACAAATGTGTTAACTGTAAGGCTCTCCCCACAACCCAACGATCAGTATTCCTCACACGACTCACAGCCAACACTCCACTTACTATATTACAAGGCTGTGCATATATATGTCAATAATCACTTTCCATATTATACTGGCAATGGAGAGCTAAAGCTTTCCGTTACACAATACTTCTTAATCAAAAAGTATTGTGTAACGGATGCCTTAAGGCCTCCATATTACATGTGTAAAGAAAAAGAGGTTCGGGAAGCCGAACCTCGTGGTTGTTTTAGTGATCGTTTGTTGTGCTACTATGCAGTAATTCCCTTGGCATAGAGCGCTGGAACACTGGTGAAAGCCAGCCAACCCGGATAGACCGCACGTTTACCCAGCAGCTTTTCAATCCAGAGTAGCCGGTTGTACTTTGCCCCTCTGTCCGAACGGGACACAGCGCCCGGCTTGATGAACCCGGAACCAAACGCTACAGCCAAATCAGCGTACTCGGCACCCTCAGTATCTCCACTTCTTTGACTCACACAGGTGGTCATACCGTGCCTATGAGCCGTCCGAGCGGCATCATCAGCATCGGTAATATTCCCGATCTGGTTAGTCTTGACCAGAAGGCTGTTGGCGAACGGGCTTTTTGGTGGCAAACTCTGGGATAGAAGCACTGGATTGGTACAAAAAACATCGTCGCCGATCAATTGCACCTTACCGCCTATGCGACTGTGCATCTTGCGCCAGGTACCAAGATCATTTTCGGCAGCACCATCCTCGATACTGACGATCGGGTACTCAGCAACCAGCGCCTCCCAGTAATCGGTCAACCCGTCACCACTATACGGATCACCAGTGGGCTCAACCTGATAAAGTCCATTGGAGTAAAAAGACGACGCTGCCGGGTCCAGGGCTAAACATATGTCTGTACCAAGCTTGAATCCAGCCGCTTTAATTGCCTCGACTCCGATATCCAGACCCTCTCGATTCGTTCCAAGGTCTGGTGCAAACCCACCTTCATCACCAACTGTGGTGGCCAATCCCCTGTCCTTGAGCAAGTCAGCCAATGCGTGACGGCATTCAACCAACCAACGTACGGCTTCTGCAAAAGTCGGTGCCCCGACCGGAGCCCACATGAATTCCTGAACGTTGAGGTTGTTGTCTGCATGCTGTCCACCATCGAGATACTTACAGAGTGGCACCGGCAATTGGCAGATGCTAGGCCCACCAAGGAATTCAAACAGCTCCTGACCCCTGCTCCTGGCCGCCGCTTTGGCAACCGCATAGGAAACCGCTGTGGTCGAGTTGGCACCAATGTCACTCAGATTACCCGTGGTATCTAGAGCACACATGGCGCTGTCGACAGCGCTCAGATCAAAAGGCGACATACCAACCAGAGCTTCTGCGATCGGGCCATTGATCGCCTCGACTGCACTTAGTACTCCTTTACCCCCATAGCGTCCCGAGTCATTGTCTCGTAGCTCATGCATCTCACCCTCTCCAGTGGATGCACCAGAAGGAGATATGGCAAACTCTCTAACTTCGTCTGAAAGTTCCACCATAGCCATTGGGGTTGGGTTTGGGCGTGAATCTATGCCCTCCACACCAATGACCCTAGTTATTACTACACCCATAGATACCGTCCTCCTCTTCTGAGTAGTAGGGCCTTAAATGAACATTGTTGACCACTTATCAACCCTCAAACCTTATTGGAATTTCCATGAAGTGTCAACAGATATTTTCCACAATATATACTGGCAATGGAAAGCTAAAGCTTTCCGTTACATAACATTTCTTAATAAAAAAGTATTGTGTAACGGAGGCCTTAAGGCCTCCATATTACGTGTATAAAGAAAAAGAGGGCGACATCAGTCCCCTCGCACGTATGTACGAAGTGAAAGACATCGCCCTGATAGAAAAAAGTGCTGGTTAGTGGACGTACAGTCCACTCCTGTTGCGCGATCTTCTTACGCTAGGAGCGGTTCCTGGTCGTCCACGTCGCGTCGATGCCGGCGGCCATCTTCTCCGTCCTTCGATGTCGTTGCGTCGCATGCGTATGGCGCGAGTTCCTCGTGGCGTCCATCGTGCTCATGTCGTCCATCCGAAATACAGCTCCAAACATCGCCAATACCTCCTGTGTTCACAGGCCTACGGTCACTGCCACCCATATTGAGGTCAACCCAATAAATAGATGGTTGTTCTGCTTTTCATTATACACAATTTTCACTTTTTTTCAATCTTCTTATCCACATAATAAAAGAACCAGACTAGCTGGTGTATTTAAAATAGTTTTTAATTATAAATTATGAATTATGAATTATGAATTATTGATAGCAACAGCACACATCCCAAACCTCTCCTGCTCTATAGTCACATCCTTGTATTGGGTTTTCCTGATCAGTAATATCAATGCCTCCACCGCCAGTGCATACTTTTGCATATTCCTCTGCATCGCCACCGGCCATACATTCTCCTCGCGCATACTCTTGGTCTAGGCATCTTTGCTCACATGAGTCTTTACTTCTCTCTGCGCTAGTCTTGATACTGGTAATTACCCCTGAAACGCTTTCCTCTTGTGTATAATAGTAAATACCAGCAATAATAATAGCTGCAATAATAATGATAACGATTGTGCCTCGCTGACTCATAACTTCTTAATCATTAAAGTAGTAATATCGTTTAAGGAATCAACAAGTAAGTCCGCTTTTGATAAATTTTGTTCGGGAACATACTGGTTGCGGATGGCAATACACTTACAGCCGGCTTTTTTAGCTGCCTTAATCCCATTGTTAGCATCTTCTAAAACTACACACTCTGACGGCTCCAAAACCAACTTCTTGGCTGCCAGCTGATATACTTCCGGATTGGGCTTACCCCTCTGAATGTCTTCAGCAGCCACAACCTCAGGAAAAAGATGAAGTAACTCAAACTTACTCAATACCAGATGTATAAGCTTTTTAGTAGCAGACGAGGCAATAGCCATTTTATAATCATGCTCCCGAAAAAGTTTTATTGATTCTTTAACACCCGGTAATAATTCTAGCTTGTCTTTGGCTAGCTGGTAGAATATTTCTTCGCGTCTTTGATGGATTTCTTCCGGACTGGCTTTGATCTTGTAATGCTTTATCAGGATTTTCATTACGTCAATAACTCTCCTGCCCAGAAGACTAGCTTTAAGCTTATCGGATAAATTTACTTTATCTTGTTGGACACCGTATTCAGCAAAAACCATATCTGAGGCCTGTATGTGCAGCCCAATAGAGTTTATTATCACATCGTCTAAGTCGTATATGATTCCCTTGATCATGAGTGGCTCTTATTTATTTCAATATAAGTATAGCATCATTATTAGAAATCCACCTCTTTACCAAAGTATTTCATGTCCCCGGTTCTGGCTATCACGTTGGCTTCTTCTAAATCAATAGCATAATGATCTGCAATTCTTACAATCATGAAAAAAAGATCAGTCAGTTCATCAGCGATATTTTCTTTTGTTGTCTTATATTCTTCCTGCTCTTCTCTTTCTTTGTGATAATACTTTTCCATTACCATTACATGCTTGGCCAAATCACCCACCTGTTTTGATAGCTCGATCATTGAACCTTCGATACCCCAAGGTTTTTGTTCCACTTTATCAAACTCTTTAATGACCGTACGGGTCATCTTAATCATCTCTTGAAATGTTCTTTGGTT
>JAHIZJ010000036.1 GCA_018814765.1 Patescibacteria group bacterium | reverse complement strand
TCTTAGGGGATGAGGGGAAGGTGGAACTTCCCCTTTGTCTAGGATAGGATGCTAGTTGTCGAATACTCATACGTGTTGCAGATAGCGTGATCGAAAGATGAGAGCTGAGATGAGGAATGCGACTGTGCAAAGAACCGCTGAAGTGATTCCGATCTTCATGCCCTTAATGCTGCCCTCAATACAGAAGAATGGTACCGTGGCACAACCCAATAAGGCTAAGGCCAGAAAAAGTATAGCCGTTTTTTGAATTCGGTTCATGTCGAAGACCTCCTTTGGTAAAAACATCCCCTAAAAACATTTGATTATTTAAAGTACTATGTTGTTTGTGACCAGGAAATCCTTAACTAACTCATAGATCTTCTTATGCCCTTCAGTATTATAGTGAAGTTCGTCCTGTAACAGTTCTTTGTGGTCAATCTTCAATAGTTCATCAAACAGCTCAATAAAATGGACATTATTGGTTTCACAGGCTGATTTTACTATATTTCCATAGTTTTGAATATCCTTGATATCATAAGTCTCTGTTTTAGACCATTGTACAAAAATTGGGTGGATTGGTACGGGGCCGACAAAGACGATTATTGGTGTGTGCTTTTTTGCTCGATTGATGAGTTCGATAACATTCTTTTTAAATTCATCTGGGCTGACAGCGTGTTCATTATTTATTTTCCTTGAATCGTTTATGCCTATAGAGAAGATGATTGTGCATACTTTGCTTTCATTTAAATAAGCCTTAGTCTCTGTATTAAATCTGTCTAAAACGTCTTTTGTTGTATTACCGGAAATGCTTGAATTATAAACCAATGTGAAGTTTTTAAGGTTTTTGATGTTTTCCTTGTCCAAGGATTGTCTTAGTCTCTGAACCCAACCTCCATTTATATCCCATGCTCCATATGAACCACTATCTCCAAATACTAAAATGTTTTTCATATATTTAAATGATATTATCGATAAAATTCTTTAAAGCTGTAAGATCTTTTAAGTCTTTATCATAATGATATGTGTTTATCCCGACTGACTGTGCGCTTTTTACTGCTTCATTATTATGTTCGAAATAAATAACTTCGTTTGCTTTTAAGTCAAGCTTATTGAGCATAGTTTTGTAATAATTAGGATCGGTTTTATCAGGCTTATGCATAAGGGTAAACATTTCATAGGGCACATCATTTAACCCAAATTTAATCATTTCTTCATCATTCGCGTTTGTCAGAACTATTTTCTTGTTGGGATATTGTTCAAGTAGGTTATGCATAGATTTGAAAATACCCTCATCTTTTATCACAAATGTATTGACCGCGTCTACTAAGATAGTTTTCATAGATTTTTGATTATATGAATAAGATCAATTATTAAAAAATGTGGACTTAATATATTATCAAGATTCTAGTTTTTTACGGAGTACCAAGCTCCAGATGCTCTGTTTACCGCCAATTCTCCTTAGGTCTTCTTTTGTATCAACTGGCGTTTCACCTTCCACGATTTCAAAATTAAACTGATCAGCAAGTTCTTGTACTTCTTCTTCGGTGATGTAGGCGACACGTTTATGTCGGTCAGCTTCTTCTACGAAAGGGTGGCGTTGTTCGCGAAATAAGTAGAGTCCTCCAGGTTCAAGTACACGCTGTACTTCAGAAAAAACCCGTAAGAGATCTTTCCATGTTTTAGCATTTTGGACAGCATATTGGCTAAACACTGCCTTCATTGATTCATTGTCATAGGCTGATAGATCGGTAAAACTACCCTCTTTGATGTAAGCTTCAATGCCTTGTTTAGTAAGATTTTGTCGACACATCTCAACACCTTGTGGGTCTAATTCAATTCCATGGAGCTTTAGGTCAAGATCTTTGAATGCCTCGAGATTGCGACCTTCTCCGACCCCAAGCTCTAGAATGCTATCTCCGGGCTTAAGTTCATCTTTGTAAGTTTCAACAAAACGCCTAACTTCATTTGATGGCCCAAGACTAGATCGTCTTTCTCGGTTACTACGCCCTGAGACAGCATTCGTAACTTCTTCTAGTGGTCGTGGTTTTTCAGGCATATGGTATTAGATTATTTAGTTAATATGTTGTTAAAAAAATAGTTTGAGTATCATGTGCTGTATGTTCGAAAGGCTGGGTGGCGATATATTCTGATATAGGATATAAAAATTTAGCGATTTTTCAAAAACAATTTTATAGAATCTAGATACTGGTTTTTATATGGTAATTTTTCAATTAATGTGTTTAATTCATTAGGCGCAAAGAAATGCATACCGCTACCTTCTCCAAGCGTCACTTTTTGTCTGCGAGTGTCAACATAGCAATGATAGATGTCTATATTCTTATTATTAAAACTAAAACCTTGAATAAGCTTTAAGCTATTAACATCTAGGCCCGTCTCTTCCTTAACTTCTCGTATCAATGCTTGCTTTGTGCCTTCCTCAGTACTCTTGACACTACCACCTACAAGACACCATTGATTTTTCATTGTAGGAGCATTATTATCCCTCAAGTGTAGTAATAAACTGCCATCAAAATTTTCAATTATTCCTGCCGTACCTTTTTTCATAAACTAAAATATTATTTACGAAAACTCGTTAATATGCGGAGTGTTTCTGTATAGTGCTACAATTATTGCATGTTTTTTTGAATATTACTAGTAAATTATTGTATTGGCAATAATGATAGATGCGATAAGTGTGAAAAACACAATTTTGGTATGGTTCATCTTTTCAAAAGTTCCGTTGAGAGAAAAAAAGTAAACATCAACATAAAAACTAGTTGTAAGTTTTTTAATCGACTGACATGAATGGCAAGAAAAGTTGTCATGAAGATTAAATGAAAAGGTGTTTTACTTAGTAGCAATAATCAGAGCCGTATTAAAGTGTTCATATTTCACCTGAATACTTGAGAAGCCAGCTTTTTTCAGCCAAACAAGTTGGTCTTCAATAGGCGCAAGCAAATTAAGAAATTTATTATGATATGCCCATTCTTCAAGAGCTTGGTCGTTACGAGCATTTTTAACAAGATGATGATAATGTCGTGAATAATTGATGGCGGCTTTTTTTTTATCACGGTATGTGACTAGGTCTCCAAAGATGAAGATACCATTAGTTTTAAGACTATTTGAGATTTTTTTGAACAATCTTTTTTTAGCAGAATCATTTTGGTGGTGTATTGCAATAACCGATAAAACAATTTCATAATCGGTATAAAAATTCAGTTTAGAAAAATCACCAAGAATATATCTAACATGATATTTTGAGAGACGTTTTTTCGCGCCACTCATCATTTGTTTAGAAAAATCAACTGCAGTTAATGATGCGGTTGGTATAATTTTGAGTATTTTTTTAGAAGTAAACCCTGTCCCAACGCCAAGATCGAGAATATTTCTTACTTTGTGTTTTTGTGAAAATTTACTGACTACCTTTACTATTGATTTATGAAGTTCATCATATCCGGGAATTGAACGTCTAACGTCATCATCATAAACTTCATTAGCATAGTTATTATAATTGAGATTATCAGCGCGTAAATTTGTGGTTTTTTCTGACATAATTATTTTGATTATAGCGTTTTTAATAAATCTATTGAATATCCCTCTCCGAAAATATTTATTACGACATCGTTCGCATATTAAATGTAGTATCGTGTGATAGCTAATGACAGATATACACAGTTAGGTAGTGAGCTTATTATAATTAAAGAGTCAGAATTGGGGCGAGAGA
Organism: Patescibacteria group bacterium; assembly: GCA_018814765.1. Taxonomy (GTDB): domain Bacteria; phylum Patescibacteriota; class Patescibacteriia; order JAHIZJ01; family JAHIZJ01; genus JAHIZJ01. Next base: position 776 of record JAHIZJ010000036.1, on the reverse strand, counting down.
TTGGGCTTTTTACTCTCGCCACAGTCATATACCCCTCTAAGAAGAGTAATGAGATACTAGGCTACTCTAGCCAGCTTATCAATGTGCTGAAGAAAAACCGGTACCTCAACCCCTGAAATTATGTCCGTTACCCATAGGATGGGACCCAGACGTGAGCAAACATGGGACATTCCTAGAAACTGGCCTATGCACCATTTATCCGTCGGGGTTTTTGGAACAACCAGATCACAGAGTGTTATATTTATATTGACCTCCACGTTAGCCCAATTCTGACACTTTAATTATCAAAGACAGATATATTATTTTGCACAAAGTTTGCGTATCACGCGCTGCGGAACGAAGTGGAATGGAGCGTATACACTACTGTAGGTAGATAAAATGGTTTGCCTTCTATCTTCTTTTCTCAATATTCTGAAACTTATATTATAGCATAAAGCATTTCGGAACTTGCTACATGTATCTGTCCATTTTGATCTATAATAGGTGAGGTGACAAGAGGATTATCTAAGGTTAATTTAAATAGATATTTCCCTTCTTCGTTGATCCGATACAATGTCGTTCCTGCTACAAAAAGAATCGTGCCATCTGCTAACGCTGTCGCTGTTTTCATTATACCATCTTTAACCTTAAAATTCCAAAGAATGTTACCGTTTTTTAATGCAAAGAGATTATTCTGTGACAATAAAAATACTTTATCATTTGTAACAATAGGTGGGGCAACTGACTTGTTTTTCTCATCCGATTGAGATTTGTCCGATTGATATCGCCATTTCTGC
>JAHIZJ010000035.1 GCA_018814765.1 Patescibacteria group bacterium | reverse complement strand
TCAGCTATTTGCTATGCAGTCGGTGCAATTTACGTAAATCCACCTTAAATAAAAAAACCGCCATTGTCAAGGTGTTTCTATTCAGTGGAAGCAAGTTGAACATGTATAGCAGCCGTGGGGTCCGGGGGAAATGCTGAACTTCAAAATAGAATGCAAATGGATGCTATGCTAATTAGAGTGAATCGTTTCCCCCGGCAGTTTTGGTTCTTTTGCTGTCAAAAGAACAAGCGCCCCCTTGGCGCTAAATGTAAAAAGACAAAAAATATACTATACCAAATAATTTAATAATTAATTTCTCTTATGCCTCCAATATCTCCCCTCAATATAAACCAACTTCCACCACCAGCGACCGAGTAAATATCCACCTACAATACCTAAAGCAAACAATCCATATTGTAAATAAATTGGCAGAGCACAGCCTCCTAATCCAAAATATTTACTCCACACGACTTCATGGCCTGTGTTTTCTGCCCAATTTAAATACCACATCTCCGCTAAAGCATGCAGACCAATACTTACCACTAAGCCAAGTATTATGGCCAGAAGAATATATATAGCCCTTTTCATAAGACTTTGATCTATTCAGGTATAATAATCGTCTCTTCTTTTTGTTGATCGTTTGATAAAGTTAACGTCTTCACTTCAGAGTAATCGTCTAGACTGTTAATTTTCAGTGCCTTATTTGAGAATGTATAGAGATCATCTCCTATGTATAAGCTCCTTTTTACCGTAGAATCATAGTAATTATAGCCACTATAATAATCATACTCATCATTATCGCTACTGTCATTAGTGTGGTCAATCCTTGCTTTGAACTCAAAACCTTCGTCTGTGACAGAAAAAGCCATTGCCCCCCTGGTATATGAATAATTATACCAGCTATCTTCCTCATTTTCCATTTCATTCCTCAGTGACACCGGCACCACTAATAGATTTTTATCCTTGGAAAAGAGAAAGGCTTTGTGATCAGTAAGAGCGATAGAATCACTACCCGAGTCACCCATTTCATATGTATCAATCTCCTTAAGATTGTTGACGTCCGATACATCAAAGAGTGAAAGCTTAAGACCGAGAATCGAACCTGTCTCTGTGGCCTGTTTGCCAAAGCCAATCAGCTTTGTTTCGTCATAAGGATGTAGATAGGATGAAAATCCCGGAACCTTCAGCTCACCTAAGACCGTTGGATTGGTTGGATTTTTCAGATCAATAACATAGAGTGGGTCGACCTGACGGAAGGTCACTAAATAAACGCGTCCTTGCATAAATCTAGCTGAATATATCTGTTCACCTTCTGCCAGATTTTCAACCTTACCAATAGTTTTTAGCTTGTCATCCAATACATAAACATTGTTGTATGATTCGTTGTTGGCAAAGTCAAATGATGACCAGTTGCGATTTTTCGTAGTGGCTATTCGGAAGTTGCCGTCATATTCATCCATGGAAAATTGATTTAGCACATGACCTGTAACTTCTCCCGATGACTTATAGTCAAGTTTTTGTTTGTTAAATGAAATTTTATGGATAACCGTCTTCTCTAATTCTTTTGATATGTCCTCATATCGCTTCTCCATACTTTCCTCTAGCTCATCATAAATTGCATCCTGTTCCTTTTGTGTCAAAGAAGAAATGTGGCGATTTATTATTGTTCCGATCTTACTCATCTTTTCTGATTGTGACACTACGTGTAATGGAGAATTTTCAATATCATTTATTTTAGCTAGATCAGCAGACTTCATTCCCGGTAAAACAATTTCTTTTATTACCTCGTACTGCAATTGTTGTTCACTGAAATATTTCGTATAGGCAATATAAATATTGTTCGGAGATACATATAGATTCTCATTTCCACCTAGTAGATATAGTTCAGAAGTAATATCCTTATCATTGTCTTTAACGTTTATAGCATGTACTGAAGTATATGAGTATGTTTGATACGGCACATCAATATAATATATATCCGGCCGGTAGAAAGATGAATCAATCGGCATCAACTCTTCATCGGCTACTACCATAGGGATAGGATAATCTTCGTTTATATCGTAGGTTGACTGCTGAGTCAAAAAATATACATAGTCACCCACCATGCGGGAATTTGTATAATTGCCTTCAAAGTCCAGATCACGAACCAACTGCGGATCTCCTTTGTCTTTTGTATTGTATACTTTAAAAAAGGTATAAGATGAATTTGGCCGGATGTCCTCATAGAATGACTTATTTCCAATATATGATTCACTGCCAAAAACTACCAAACTATTTTCATTGATATAAATGTCACTTATATAACCGTCCAATGTGATTGTGGATATAATCTTGGCATCCTGAGCCGGTCGGGCATCTATAATATAAACTTTTTGTTTAACCACAGCATAAATATAATCTCCGTCAGTTTTTATTATGTCTGACTCGTCAACCCCAGCTACCTGTATATTTGTATTTGAATAATCTTCATTTGCACTTTTTAGAATGCTTGGCGCGGCAAAACCGACGCTTTCTTCGACACTAAACGATATATCATCAGTACCACGACTATTATAATATGTATCTACTGCTTCTCTATGGTTATCTAAAAATTCACTAACCTCGTCAAAGTCGTCTAGCTTTTTCATTTCAGACTGGGCTAATAGCTGATCATTCAGACTTACTGTTATAATACCAACGGTTGTCGCATCATCATCGCTTACTTTTATTGGGAAATCATAATTTGACCCCAGATAGATAGAGCCACCTGATATTAATACTGCAATAATTAAAAATATCACAACTTCAATTCTGCTTATTCCCGAAGACTTTATTATTTTTTCGTTTAATTTAGCTTGTGGCTTTACTTTTTGAGTTTTTTTATTCTTTGGAGTCATTGTCAAAATATTAAGATTATTAGATCCATATTATTATAACAATATTTACCTTTTAAGCATAGCTAAACGGGCACACCCTCTACCGTTTATCTTTTGACTCCCAGTACTGCTCGGCTTCTTCCTCCATCTTATCAAGTCGATGATAATAGTCAGGAAACTCGTTTAAATGGGCCAGTGCGATTTTCCCAGATATAAGAGGCTCATCATTACTAACATTCGTAACCGGGTTCTCAGTACCATGTTCCATTTCGATATCCATCCCATGACGAAATTGTTCTACATCAAACTTACTCCAATCAATCCCCAGCTGTTCTCCAATTTTTTTAGCCTGTTCAGCTGAATAATGTTCTTTGGCTGACATACTATTTTTCTTTAGTTGATAATGTTTCTAAGTACCATATAAATGAATCAATAAATTTTTTTACTCGTTTAATATATCTTTCGTCGTTTAAATTACCTGCGTCATCAAAAGTTTTTTCAACCTGACTGATGGGCATATTGTTTGGTGTGACTATGAGCCCCAAGGCTAATAGAATATCACTCAGGTGGTCTATTACTCTTATGCCACCAAATTTACTAGCTGAGTAACTAACTACAGCGGCTGGTTTTCTATAAAATTCAGGGCCGAAATGATCGAGAAAGTTTTTTAAGGCCGCTGGAACACTGTGGTTATATTCTGGGGTGACAAATAAATAGCCATCAGCCCGCATCAAACGCTCATGTAGCTCCTTTAACAGCCTTGGTGCGTCATCCGCATAATCAACATATCTTTTATCCAAAAATGGTAAGGGCTTTTCCTTCATATCAATAAAATCTACTTCAAATCCACGCTCTTCGATGACCCTCGCCAACCAATGAGCCACCTTAATACCCTGCCGATTTTGCCTGACTGAGCCGAGAACTAATGCTATATTATGATGTTTTTCTGTCATATCATTATATTTATACCTTAAATTAGTATAGCATATTACCCATAAAATAGGGATTTTTATGCTTATTTTCTAAATAACTCTGTTTAGTTAACCTTCAAGGGTAACACTTTTACCGGTTCCAGGGAGTGTTGATAGATATATTGTAGATACTTCCG
>JAHIZJ010000034.1 GCA_018814765.1 Patescibacteria group bacterium | reverse complement strand
TAATACTGAAGGCACTCTGTAAGGTGTCTTTAAGTTGTTCATTGTATCACAAACATGTGATGCAAAGTGATCGTCCACCCAAGGAAGGAGGTCCCATGAAAAGTTCCCTGTTGTTGTTTCTCTTGGTGCCGCTGATACTGGTCGGTATTCTGCTGCCGACGTCCGCGACCGCCGTCCAGATCGTGGATAGTGAGTCGAGTGACGCTCTCGCGTCCGAAACAACCTCGACCACGTTCACCGATCTGGCTCTGACGACACAGCTCATCCACGAATACGACGCATCGAACACGGCCAGCAGCGCGGCCTACTTCGACGTCATAGACATGAGCTGCACTTTCGATATTCTTTATTCGAAGATGACGACGACCGCGCCGACCTGCGCGATGGTCTCGGAAGTCGAGGCGACCGCACGCGCCGGAGTTTCAAACACCGGTATGTGCATTGCAAGTGGTATCGACGAGGTTTCCGGCCATTATATGATGGACATAGCGCCGGCGACCAACCACCGGTATGACGATCTCGGGGCGGGAGGTGGCATTGTGGCCGTAGCACGAAACGGTTGCAACGATGACCTCTTCGCCGGTAGTATCTGGGAATTTCACGACACGATCTTCGACGTCAACGCCGACGTCAGTTCGTCCGGTCACGCCAAGACAGCCATGAACCTTCGCATTTGATCATTGATACGGCCTCCGCCTAGCGGAGTGCTCCCAGCGCCGATTGGTATATCCAGTCGGCGCGTTTTTTATTTACATCGAACCAACCCTTAAAGACCATAGGAGATAATAAATAATAAGTATAAGCTTTTTCTTTAGCCTGTGTCTGGCTACGCCAGATCCTGCAAAGCAGGATAAATAATCCGCCGAAGTCCAAAATCTAACCAATAACTGTATAATGCCAAAACGTAGGCGGATCAAGTGTTTTACTTAACCCATGCCCATACTCTTGAGAGCGGATAGCGGGGTATTGTTTGCTTAAGGGCCCGCTCTTATTGGAGATGCCGGATTGTGATCCGGCATGACAGTATGGTGTTTGTTTTAAGTCACACCAAATAACCTCACCCATCGCAGGCTCGGAGACCTGCTCTGGGTTGGTATTTATTCTCCTCCGAGCGCAGGTCCCCGTGCCTGCGCGCCATTACAAAAACACCTTGTCAAACAGTAATATTCTTCATATACTTAACAGGATATAATTCGTAATTACTTTTTAAATGGGTTGGTTCGCTCTATCATTATTAGCAGGATTATTTTTTGCTTCTTCCCGTGTAGTTGCACGACTTGTTTTAAGGAGGGCAGGTAATCCATTAGCCTTCGTGGCTATCCATGACTTCTTGTCCGGTTTGGTTTTGCTCCCATTTCTGTTCATCAGTTTTTCTCTACCAACAAAGAATGAAACTTGGCTATTCTTCTTAGGTATAGTAGTTTTCGCATTTCTGACTGATTGGCTGGCTTTTACTGCTTTGAGAGCTATAGATGTCTCTATGTACAATATTATATGTCAGATACGTCATATTCTAATACTTTTTGGTGGATTGCTTATTTTCCAAGAAACAATTACTTTTTATAAGGTTATTGCGATTATACTAATCATTACTGGTGTGGCAATCGCACTTTATGAAAAAACCAAGTTCAAGTTTGATAAAGGGATATTTTTTACTCTATTAAGTACGTTTTTTGCAATAATTGCCTTCCTCTTTGCTAAACAAACTGTTACTGATTTTGATGAAGTAACTGTTGCATCTCTTGAATTAATACTGGTTGGCATACTGGGTTTTTCTTTGTTAGGCTTTCAACCCAGTAAATTAGTATCTGAAATAAAAATACAAAAGTGGGGACTGATAATCGCCGGAATATTATTCGGTGGCTTTGAAGTATTGCTTTTTATGGCTCTGAAAATCGGTGAGGCTTCTCGTGTTATACCTGTGACTCAAAGTTCTTTACTGTTCGCTCTATTGGCAGGAATATTATTACTCAATGAACGCTCTAGGCTGCTTCAAAAAATCTTTGGTTCGATAATAATTGCCCTAGGAATTGCATTAATGTATTTATTATAAATGGCTTTTCAACAAAACACTTTTTCAGAAGACAAGAAAACAGGTATTCCAAAACTTCTTAGGATTACTGTTCTTGTTATCCTATTAATAATCGTTATTCTGGGAGCCTTATTCGCTTGGATATATTTTTCTGCGCCCAGTCGACTGAATATTCTGGTCGTCGGTTCAGATCAACGAGGGACTGAACAGGCCCGGTCTGATGTCCTGATGGTTTTTTCCATACCCAAGTCCCCCAACCAGCCGCTTAGTTTAATAACTATCCCGAGAGACACTAAGGTGGAAGTACCCGGCTATGGTATACAGAAAATTACTCATGCTTATGCTCTGGGAGAGCGCGAAGAAGACTCTGTACTGGGTAGTGTAGATTTGACAAAAGAAACGGTCGAAGACTTCCTAGACATCCCCATACATGGTTCAGTTGAATTCACGTTTGATAGTTTCCAAGAGCTGGTTGATCAGCTGGGTGGGGTCGACATAGACGGCGATCATCTGGATGGAGAAGATGCTCTTAGCATAGTGCGAAACCGCTATCGTGAAGGCGGTGACTTTGCCCGCACCCAAGATCAGCGGGAAGTCTTCCTGGAGCTAGGCAAAAAGATCACCACCCCCAGTAAAGCCAAGGAGCTTTATAGTTTTTTCCAAACCCACGACCAAACTCGACTAAAATATCAAAAAGTACCTGCTTATGCTTTTGGACTGGCTACATATATCAGGCGTATGGGTCAGATTGATTTAACCAATACATATACTGACTTTATTCCCGGACAGGGTGATTACATTTACACACCTGAATATAATGCTAATCTCTATTACTGGGTTCCAGACAAAGACGCTACAGAAGAAATTGTTGATAAGTATCTTCACTAATTTACTATACACATAAAATAATAGGTAAGTTTTTAGTTTATTGTAACCACACAGGCGAGACTCCGGAATTTCGTCTGCATTTTTATATACCTTGACAGACTACTAATTTTGTGTTAGTATCCTTAGTTCCTTGAATTTGATGGTGCCAATAAGCACCTAATCATCAGGCTCATGAAAACCGAACCAAGGAGGCCACAATGCGTTCAGTAGTCTTTTTCTGTCTGGTCTGTCTGCTGGTCTGTGTGGGTGGTTCTGCTGCGCAGGATTCACTGCGCATATACACCTACAACCACAACGTCGAAGCGGTCTCTCTCGTTGTGGCGGGCGGAGGGATGTATCATCATGCGTTCGACTATCAACGACCAGACAACGGCTATGCCGAGGTAAGATTTCCGACTGAGGGAATCGACGCCGTTTTGCATGTCAGGTATTATGGTGCCTGGCATAATCGCTACACCAAGTCAGGATTCTCTTACGGAATGTGCGGAGCTACGTTCGCGTTTGACTTCAATCGACCGGGCAGTATCCGTATTTTGATCTCTGATCAAGATCACGCACTGCACGTTCAGGTGTTTGACCGTGATGGACTACTCCTCTGCGATCAGTCATATCCCGAGGACGACATCACACGGAACTACCCTGCCGAACCGTACTTTGATCCCTGCCGAACCGAGTTTACACTCGGCGATATCGTTAGCATCCACCAAGACAATGTCAGCCTGGACGAAAATCTCTATCTTTTCCCAGACGACATAGACTACAATGTCTGGGGGGCGGTTGTCGGCCTCAATCCATTGAAAATCTGGGTGCCCGGGTACGCCAACGCCGGGACACTGACATTCGGTGGGGACGAGGGAGGAATCACACGAAGTATCCCCCAGCAATGGGCTATCATCTCAGACTTTGAGTTCTGAGATCACAAATAGCAATAGGCGCGATTCTAGAATCGCGCCTACTTTTTTATTGTTTTGTATTTATAATTTGTTATTTATTTTCTCGTTGATCCTAAATTGACTGCTTTACATCTGGCCTTACAGGTGCCCGGCTTATCGCAAATATACTTTTTCTTACCGTCAAACATATCAGAACAATCATCATTCGTGTCACATGGATCTATGGAGCGTCGCTCTGAACCACTGCGACAACACATCAGCTCACCGTCAGGTTCAATAATTCCTTCACCGCAATAACAATCCTCGGTCACAACTCCACCCAGACTACATGCTTCAGGCATATCGGCTAGTAAGATAACACCATCTCCCGGTTCTATCGTAACTACCCCAACATACTCTCCGCCTTCAGCTGTGAAGTACTCAGTCACTGGCAATATTTGGAAACCACTATGTTCCAAAATAACCTCTCTCGTTTCAGTTGATGGATTTACCAAGACAATGCCTTTTTCAAAGTCACGTCGGTAAACTCCTATATAATCCTCCTGATAATTTCTAAATGT
>JAHIZJ010000134.1 GCA_018814765.1 Patescibacteria group bacterium | reverse complement strand
TATCTGCCCATTCTGCGACATCTTTGTTAAAGCCACTTCCATATAAATCACCTAAAATATATTTTAACATTAAAATATATACAAAACAACTATATAAACTAAACAATACGCGACAAATCTAAATCACCACTCTATGAGTCCTTCGTCCCCGCGGGTTCAGACATCTGTTGACGTACTGATACTTTTTCATATCAACCGATATGTTGTTATTTCACCCACTCAACTGGTGTTACGTGTCTGCCATCAAGAACACGCATTATGCAGGGCACGAATCCCACACTAAACCAATTCACATATCCTCCTAACGTACTCGAAAATCAACGCCCCATCTTTTTCATAGATTTTCCCGTAGTTTACTGAGTCAAAGCCCGCAGTATTTGGGTTCAAGTAGAATCCGTAGAAGCGTTCGAATGGCGGCTTGTAGTTGGGATGCGTCGTCTAAACACTAGACACGTAAACCAGTGTGCGCCCGTATCCCTGAGAGAGTCCTTCAATATCATCTAGCGAGTTTTCAGAGCTTGCGTTTGCCGCCAACTCTTTTACGTACTGGGGCGGATTATATGTGAACATGAATGGGTCCACTAACTCTATCCCGGAAATCGGGTATGCCCACATGCCCGTGGAATCAAGGTTTATGAGCAATGTATTATCGTATCCTTGTTCTCCAAGCCAGGTGAATGCATTGTAATCAGGTTTTGGCAGACTCCACGGCTCGTAGTAGCCGCTTACGAACATGTATGATGCAAGTATTCCGAAAACAATAATCCCTGACAAAAGAACAAAACCGCCATTGCGAAGCTTCAACTTCCTATCAAGGATAACAAATACGTAGCCTCCGAGGACGCTTAAAGGCAGGTAAAGTTCGGTGAGTATCCTGTCTATGGACAATCTGTGCCTGCTTATGACTCCTAAGTCCACGATTAATGCCAGTGCAGTAAGGGAGATTATCCAGGCTATCACGAGAATATCTAGCTTACTCCTTCTTTTTATGCCATACAGTAAGCCGAATCCTGCGGTTAATCCGAAAAACCACGTTAATGCGAAATCCAAGTCAATAGTTTTCGCCTCTATTATCGATTTGGTCTCGGTTGGAGTTTTCACTGAATAAGAGGTTTTATAGAGCATACTACCTATCGCCAACACCATTACAAAAAGTACCATAACTCCAAGTACTCCCAATTTTCTTTTCGCTCCCATCATATGAATGCTCTGCCACGCTCCAATAATCAGGACAGTGAAAAAGAGGAGCCTTGGGTGTGAAAACAAAAGTCCCCCCACCAGAATCGGGAGCAGCCTTTTCTCGACTATGAGGGCTAGTATTACTGCAACCAGCATCATTTCCCCGGCAAGTGTCGTGTATCCTCCCCAGACAAACATGGCCGTGTGCGGTATGAATCCGAAGCATGAGATTGCCAAGGCGTAGAGGGCAGCATTTTTTTCACCGTGTTCCCTCACGATTGCATACAATCCGAGTGGTGCGTAAACCGACATAAGTATCGGGATAATCTTCAGTGCCTCTGTTATCTCGACCCCAAGAAGCTTCACCCAGAAGAACGTGTATGCCTGAAAAGCCTTCGGGTACTGAGCCCAGTAGCTTCCAAACGGGAAAACACTTACTGGAATATCCTCTCCCTCAAGGAACATTCGTATCTCAATAGCCCTCTCCAAAGTATCTCCTGCCATCCAAGTCGGAATCTGGGATAACAGGCATGTAAAAATGATTACAGCTACAGAGGAAACCAGCAGGGCCTTTTTATCCGCTTTTTCCAGTTTCCCCGGCAATCTCTTATATCTTACTACGTATCCGGCTGAAACCAGGAAAACCATTAACTGTACGGCGAAGACGCTCCCTCCGATAGCCGCCGACAAAAGCCCTGCAAGAGACAGCATACTAAATCCAACAGCATAAGATAATGCAATCTTGGCTGCAGGCCTAAGTTTACCCGGCGTTAAAGCCAGCCCGCTCAAACTCGTCAGCAAAGCAATCACTGCAGCGTAAAAAATACTTGCAAGCATTTTTCATCTATTCAATATGCGCGTTTTTATATTCATCGCCCATATCTTATACGTTTACGAGGTGGTGTAGTGATGGATAACAATAAAAAATTAGGATTAATCCTAGTCTTCATAGTGGTCGTGGCAGCCTTCATGCTCTTTTTCCCCACGGGCACAG
>JAHIZJ010000033.1 GCA_018814765.1 Patescibacteria group bacterium | reverse complement strand
TGGTTCGGGCCTCTACTAGAGCCTATCTTTGTTCTCGAATAAACTTCTCGTTTACTCGAGAATTCCCCACTAAAGATAGGCTCCAGCAGAGTTCCTTAAAAAATAAGCTTGAAACTTTACTTCAGCGTTCCCTCTATATTTAGGGAGGAATGCTGAAGCGAGGTTTTGTACTTTTTCAAGCATAGGTTGTTAGGGCAGTATTTCTGCCTGCAGATAGTAACCCAAACAAGGGGGATGCGTTATGTGTATCATGAGCTTGGCCTATCGGATCGAAGGTGTCGATGATGCCCTGGTGGCGACACTGAAAGACGCCGGTTACCATGGTCGGACGGTTGGTGATGGAAGCAGGGCTATCGTTGAGCTCACAACGAATGGGAAGCCGGACGAATTCAGGCTTCCGGACGAAATCTGCCCAGGGACGACCTTGTTCCAGTTGACCGAAGAAGGCGGCCGGAACCGGAAAAAGAGAACTGGCAAGGCTCTTGTGGTCTGCAAGACCAATGGGGACCCGCTTCGTCCTTACTGGCTGTGCTCGGAAGAACGCCCTAGTAAGCCGAACGAACCGCATGCTCGGTTCTCCTTTCCAGGGCGAGTCGTGACGATCGAAGTTTTTCGCCGCTGGGGTGGCAGTGGAGTCTCAGGAGTCAAGAATGTTCTGGTGACCGAGCACGCGATCCAAAACGGTGGTTCAACTGCGACGATCGTGTCGAACCGTCTCTATGAGGGGGCAATCAAGGAGCTTCCCACTGAACTAAGTCGTTTCAAGCGTGCTGTTTCCGCTGCGCTCGTTAAGGCGGAGACTCATGATTGCCGCACCGCTACCTATGTCGAAGTTGACGGCGACGCTGCCGTTGCCTAGACACGAGGGCAGGATCAGATGAGTTTATCCTCTCTGGTTCTGCCCACTTTTTCCTGATTCATCTTTAGAAAAGGTGGGTCAAGAGAAAGTAAGCTCTTTTACACCAATCATTTAGCTGACAGGACTTCAATAGAGGGAGGCTGATCATGTATGAAGTACAGTACATACTTCTGGCTTGTGCACCTGTGCACTGGTTCTTCTACTCACGGAAGTACTGGCCTAAGCCTATCCGGCGTGAGATTGTGTTATCTCACGTTCTCGGTGTGGTCGGTTTGTTGATTACCTTACTGATGGGTGGTAGCATCAAATCCGCCCTATACTATGAGACTGTGGCAATTGCGATGACCGTGCCAATGATGATCAGATACTTGGTTGGGCGTAGGCACCTTATCTCAAGGTTGGAGTTGCCTCATTAAGAGGCGCTGTGTTCAAAAACGGGGTGTTAGATGCATTCTGGCACCCCGACTCCCCCGAACCCGAGCGCATCAGCGCGAGTGGTTCGGGGCTCTACTCGAGTCTAGTTTATCAAAGTAGGCTCCAGTGGAGTTCATTACAAATTGTAACTAGGCTAGCCTGGGTTGAAATCAGCTCAGACAAACCTGGTTCAGGTTAAGCGCTATAAGCGCTTTGGGGGATTACTGTCATGAAAAAGTCCACGATTATCCTGGTCCTCGCTGTGGTTTTCACTGTTGGAATGCCGGCCATGGCCTTCGACTTCAGCCCGGCGGAGGCTGATTCGGCTGTAGCGATGGTCGAGCAAATCGAAACCGGTGACTACGATATTGAATTGGTTCGCGACGCAATTCAGTATTACATCACCTATCTTCAAACGCTGAACGGCAACGACGATCCGATCGCGTCGGCAGAATGGGCGCTTGAGCACAGGCACCTGTTTGACATTTTGGTCGTAGGTGCAGTTACATCGAAAGACTCTCTCGCCCGTATGTCATGTCTGACATTGTGGATCGAGTACGGCAAGGTACTTGAAGCGGGTTTCAAGGCCAAGTAGCGATGTGGTATGGGCAGGGAACCCAGATACTTGGCGAAGAAGTCTCATTCAGTAGTGATACGAACGGGATCGAACAGCGACGGTTTGAAATCGTTCTCGATCAAGAAACGCTTGAAAGTGCCGACGCGTCGGCCTTCCATTTCGAGGCTTGGCTCTATGCGAAGAAAGTCAACTCTGCACCAGAGCCAAAGACTGTCATGAGAGTGTCGAATGTAGTGGTCTACGGCGTCCCCATGGATAGTTGGACCGATCACTGATCGACTCCGACAAACGGTCCCGAGGGTACCGGTTCATTGCGAACAAAACCCTCACCCGTCCTGAACTCGAGCACTTATATGCACGTGGTTCAGGACTTCCCCTAAATTCATTAATATGCTATTAGTGGATGTAGGAGAAGCCCTTTCTTTTGGATCGGCGAAGCCAGGGGATTCGTCTGTATAGATATGAATGCTTATCCCCCCACCCTTTGGTAAAAGGGTGGGGGAAAGCTCTCTCCTCAGAGTATTTCACATCTTGCAGTTGAATTGCCCCTTCGGCTTTCGCCGGTTCTAGAGAGAGGGTTTTTTTAAATCACAAGTTCCAAATCACCATATTAAGGACGAAGGGGACTTCGGGTCTGAAGACCCTTGTTACGAGTGCTGTTAAATATTGTGGGGTTATTTACGTCGTAGCAAGTACCTTCAGGTACGCCGCCAACAGCGTAATTCGGATAGGGGGTGCTACTTGCTCTTCGTCTATTTTTCCTCAAGCTGATTTTACCAAGGGCGGATAATAAAATTATAATGATAAGTATCACACACCTTCTTGATAATAAATGTTTGTAAGATAGCCCCACCTGCGCTATTATTAGAGTATAGTCAGTGGTCTTATGAATAAAACAAACAACAAGACAATACAAGCGGGTATTCCTCCCGCCAAATCAACGAAAAAATCCTGGCACAAAAAGCTTTGGATTGTTAGCTTTATTGTTATTGGAGTTGCTATAATTACTATAGTATTTATTTTTCTATTTCGTGTTTTGGGCTTTTTTATAAATCAAGACAGAACGATGACTCCTGATGAGGCGGCTTTTCCAACAGAGCTGACCACTGCCTTGGTAACTGATGATGATCCGAGTCATGGCTCACCTGACGCTAAAGTACAGATAGTGGAGTTTTCTGATTTTCAATGTCCTTTTTGTGAAGAAGCATCAGATACAGCTAGAAAGATTATGAATGATTTTGGTGACAACGTATATTTTGTCTACCGTGATTACCCGGATGTTGAAAATCATCCACACGCCCATAAAGCCGCTGAGGCAGGTGAGTGCGCCCAGGACCAGGGGAAGTTTTGGCAAATGCATGACAAAATGTTTCTCAACCAAACAAACCTAAACACAGTCAGTCTGAAGCAGTACGCAATACAGGCAGGACTGGATGTTGATATTTTTAACGAATGTCTAGATTCTGGAAAATACGCCCAAGAGGTTTATGATGATTTACTGGATGGTTACGCGGCCGGTGTAACTGGTACTCCATCATTTTTTATTAACGGAATCCACGTCTCCGGTGTTATCCCTCTGGATGTTTTCAGAGAATTAATAGAAGAGCTATTACTTCAGTAACCACCTGGTTAAATATATAAGCAGTCCTTTAATTACAATGTTAGAAACCATCTATCTATTGGTTGTTAGGGGGGGCGATAGTTATTATGGCAAGGATGAAAAAAGACCCGTGATACATTTAATACCTAGTATGGTTTTTCAAAATAAATTCTAACAAAGTAATACAGAATATATAACTATGGGCAATATCTTTTTATTTATAGCTGGTGCGTACATCCTTACTTTAGTGGTTGGGCAATTGTTTGAAAAAATAAAAGTTCCTTGGATTTTTGCTGCCCTGTTAATAGGTTCCTTACTAGCTATAAATAATCCATTCAGGGCAACAACCGAATCTGATGTTTTTATTTTTATGGCTCAATTAGGAATGTATTTGCTGCTTTTCACTATTGGTCTGGAAATAAACCTTAAATCAATAAAGAAAAAAAAGGGATTTATTTTAAAATCTGCTTTTTTTATAATTTTCTTCGAAGCGATTTTTGGCAGTTTACTGGTTCATTTTGTCTTTGGATACAATTGGCTTGTTTCATTTCTTGTAGCTTTATCTTTTGCGACCGTAGGTGAAGCGATCTTAATTCCTATTTTGGAAAAATCAAAAATAATTAACACTCGTTTGGGCCAAGCTATTATAGGTATTGGCACGCTAGACGATATTATTGAGGTTTTTACTTTAGTTATGGTTATTATTCTGGTCGGTTCTAGTATTCATGGCCATGTCAATATAAGTTTGGTTATTCTAGCGCTGCTACTTATATTTATGTTAACGATTGGATTCAGTAAGTTTAAAAAAGTTGGCAAAAGATTAGCCCTAATTAAGGAAGAAACCTTGTTTCTGTTTGCGATCTTTGTATTATTTCTGTTCCTTGGGATTGGAGTTTATGCGGAAGCTTCAGCATTAGCGGCGTTATTGGCCGGCGTTGCATTGAAAAATATAATTCCAGAAAAAAAGTTACAAACAGTAAAAAAGGAAATAAAAATAATTTGTTATGGTTTTTTTGCTCCAATATTTTTTTTATGGGTTGGTACTACATTAAATATCAATTATTTAATAAAATATCCGCTGCTTATACTGTTAATTGTAAGCGTGTCATGTACTGCTAAACTAATAGGTGGTTATATTATGGGGAGAAAAACGCTTGGTACCAAAAAATCATTATTATTAGGTCTTGGGCTTTCAGTAAGATTTAGCACTAGCATTATTATCATAAAAATATTATTTGACAGTAACCTAATAAATGATGATCTGTATTCTATAGTTGTAGCGTCAAGTATAATTTTTACAATAATAATCCCTATTGCATTTGCCCGTTTATTGAATAAGTGGAATACACATTCAATCAGCGATAAAAGTTAACCATGTTAAATACACTAGGATTAACAACTCAAGAAGCGCAACGTCGACTTGAACAATATGGGCGCAATGAAATCAAGAGATACGAAAAAATAAAACCAGCGAAAATATTCCTGGTTCAATTTACTTCTCCTCTGGTTTTAATCTTGATTGTGGCTGCTATTATATCGTTTATTATCGGCTATTTACCCGGACAAGAGCCGGATTTTGTTGATGCGGCGTTAATATTGATTATTGTTTTTGTTTCTGGTATTTCCGGATTCTTTCAGGAATATAAGGCGGAAAAGTCAATTGAAGCCCTCCAAGAGATGGCTGCACCCAAGACGTTAGCTATTCGTGACGGCCAGCCGAAAGAAATTTCTGTCAGCGAAGTTGTTGTTGGGGATGTTTTATTGCTTGAATCGGGAGATATTGTTCCGGCTGATGCCAAACTTATAGAATCTTTTAATGTAGCGGCGGATGAATCGGCACTGACCGGGGAATCAGAAGCTGTAACAAAGAAGGTTGCTGATACTATTTTTATGAACAGCTTTATCTATATTGGCAACGCAAAGGCGGAGGTAATCAAAACTGGTTTAAGTACTAAAGTGGGTGAAATTGCCAAGAAACTGCAGGCCATAAAAACGGAAAAAACGTCATTCGAAAAAGAAATCACTTTGTTAAGTAAAAAGATATTCAAAATAATTGCCGTTGTAACAGTTGTTATATTTTTGGTAAGCCTGTTTAAATATAGCCTATACGCTGCTTTACTTACCGCTGTTTCATTGGCTGTAGCGGCAATTCCGGAAGGGCTACCCGCTATTGTAGTATTGTCTTTGGCTATTGGGGCAAAGGCACTGGCCAGAAAACAGGCACTGATAAGAAAATTGGGTGTGGCTGAATCAATCGGTGCGGTTGATATTATATGTACGGATAAAACGGGCACATTAACTAAGAATGAAATGGCCGTAACTAAACTGTATATTAATGAGAACGTTATTGAGACAAAACAGATAAAAAATAACGCAATAACAGAAATAGAATTACTAATAAGAAGCGGTATTCTTTGCAATAATGTACAGATCGTAAAAGACAAAGATAATATAGTCCAATATCTTGGAGAGCAGACAGAAATCGGTCTGGTTAAATTTGGTGAGAAGATAGGCCTCAATAAGAATAATTTGATTAAAAAATACAAACTCATCAATGAGCAATCATTTACATCTGAAAGAAAAATGATGAGTATCACTACTCAAGAAATAAAAACCGGTGTATATCAAATATATGCTAAAGGGGCTCCCGAAGTATTATTAAAAAAGTGCGACAGAATATATATCAATGGAGTTGTGCAACCGTTAGCCGATACTGCAAGGAAAGAAATATTGAAACATAACAAAGGTTTTGCATCCAGTGCTTTGAGGGTTTTGGGTTTTGCCTGGAGGGGGGCTCAAAACGAAAATGATGACGAAGAAAAAAATCTTATTTGGATTGGCTTGCAGGCAATGATAGACCCTCCGCATCCCGAAGTAAAAAGTGTCTTGGAAGAGTGTAGGAATGCTGGAATACGGGTTATTATGATTACCGGAGATAGTGCTATTACTGCCAGTGCCATTGCAAAAGAAATCAACCTAAAAAGCAATGGCAGATTAACGGGGAAAGAGCTGGATAAAATGACCGATAATGAACTAGAGCAGGCATTGAACAAAGATATAAACATTTTTGCCAGAACTAATCCATTCCATAAATTACGAATTCTCAATGTTTTGGAGAAAGAAAATAGAGTGGCTATGACCGGTGACGGCGTTAATGATTCACTGGCCCTAAAACAGGCTAATGTCGGCATTGCTATGGGGTTACGAGGAACAGCAGTTGCCAAAAATGCCTGTGATATGATTTTGCTGGATGATAATTTCAAAACTATTGTCAGCTCTATCAAAGAAGGTAGAAAAATATTCGATAATATTAGAAAATTTATTAACTATTTACTTGTATCAAATTTTGCTGAAGTCGGTGTCTTATTAGTAGCTACTCTTTTTATAAGTATCAAAGAGCCAATATTACTCCCGATGCAGATTTTATGGATTAACTTATTAACCGACGGCTTGCCCGCTTTAGCCCTCGGCGTTGACCCGGCTCGTCCCGACATTATGTCAAAACCGCCTCGTCCAAAAAATGATCCAATTATTGATAAACGCCTGGCTTGGCTAATAGGTACCATTGGCATAAAAAAAATATGCGTTCTATTGGCAACTTTTATTATTGTCCTACCTTTAGGTATTGATGTAGCTCGAACAACTTTATTTACAGGTTTTATTTTGTACGAGTTTGTTCGAATAAGCAGTATTCGGTATCAAGAAAAACTGCACTGGTTTTCAAATAAATGGCTGATTGGCGCTCTTGGTATTTCTTTGGTATTACAGATGGTAATAATATATACACCCCTTAGCAGTTTTTTTCACATAGTACCTCTAGGGCTATTTAGCTGGTCAGTTCTTTTGAGTGGAATAGTTGTTGGTTACATTTTGGCCATTCTTATAACAAAGATTGTAATTCGCTATACTAACGATAAAATTGTCAGTAAAGTCAGGTGATAATTGGCGGTAGGTTATGGGTGATAAATAAGTTAAAGCCGCTTTTTTGTTATATGCTTAATAATTTATTATATACCAAAGAATGTGATATAATATATCCGATGAAAACAAACCTTAAAAAGCTTTTAAAATATATTCAGCAGGAGCATAAGTTAATTGCGCCCATTAAAAAAGATCATGGCGTATTTTTGTCGCAAACTAAGGACCTCAATAAAATAATTCTATCTAGTCAATTGACTGAAAATAGCTTCAAAGACTTTCTCTTTCCCCAAGAACAGGAACTTTTTGACTTCAAAGGAGCTGAATTAGTTAAACCCAAACAGTATACGGCCCCCGGTCTGGCGCTGTTTGGAATATCAATTATTGACTTACGCGCCTTATCGCTTTACGCTCAAGTATTTCGGCACGATCCCTATTTTCAGGCACGCGGGAACAATACTATCGTAATCGGTTATCTCAAGGTGGCCACTCCGGACCAGACGTTTGGAATATTCAAGGAAAGACTGGAAGAGGACACTTTAGAGCATCTTGAGTTTGATGTATTTGTGTTGGATAGTAATACCGGTTTACATTTTTTCTCTGGCAGTCCCAAAGGACAAAAAGCATTAACCCAGGCAGGTATTGAAGATTTTGAAAACGTAGAATATGTCGGACCCGTGAAAGAAAGCGGACTAGACCAGACTATGGTGGCTAACTATAAAAAGGTAAAAAATTCTTTCAAGACACATCGAAAGCTCTGGGAAGAGCTGGGTAAGCGTTGCTTGGCTTGCGGCAAATGTTCATTGGTTTGCCCGACTTGTTTTTGTTTTTCGACACACTATAAATTTGGCCAAAAGAAAAAAACCGGCAAAAAAGTTCTCAACTGGGATACCTGTTTTTATTCTGAATTTTCTCGAGTGGCCGGAGGACATAAGTTTTTAGATACTGTAGCCAAAAGGATCTTTTTTTGGTATGAACATAAATTTGTGCGTATTCCAGACGAGTTGTCAATTCCCGGCTGTGTGGGTTGTGGTCGTTGTATTAAAGTTTGTCCGGTAGCCATTGACATAAGTAGAGTCTTGGCTGAATTAGGTAAGCCAGTCAGTAAACTAGCTTCCAGAAAAACATTAAAAAAGAAGAAGTCATGAAAAATCCATACTATTCCCATCCGGCCAAAATACTTAAAATACGCAAAGAGTCACCTGATTCGAATCTTTATACATTACAATTCAAAGAGGCCAAAATTCAAAAGGCCTTTCATTTTCACCCCGGTCAATTTGTTATGGCAGGAATAGTGGGTTACGGCGAAGGCCCGTTTGATATTTGTTCCAGCTCTATGGAGACTACTACGTTTGACTTAAGTATTCGTAAGGTTGGTAAAATTACTCAGAAAATACATACACTTGAAGTGGGAGATACAATAAGTGTGCGAGGGCCTTATGGCCATGGTTTTCCGATGACCAAACTAAACCAGAAAAATCTTCTATTGTTAGGAGGTGGGTGCGGTTTTGTAACAATGAGAACTGTTATCTTGGACTATATAAAGCAGAAGCCCAAAGGACAGAAAATCCAAGTGTTTTTTGGGGTTAGATCTGAAAAAGACTTTCTCTTTAGACAAGAGTTTGCTACTTGGTCAAAACATGTTGATCTACACTTGATTATAGCTGAAGCAAAAGAAAAAAAGAGCCGTTATCACCAAGGGGTGATTACTGATCTGTTTGATAAAGTAAAATTGTTGGACAATCTAGCAGTTATAGCCTGTGGTCCGCCGATTATGTATAAATTTTGTTTAGCTCGACTAAAAGATTATCCCATTTCTGATGAAGACATTTATCTTTCACTAGAACGGCGCATGGATTGTGGTACGGGAGTCTGCCAGCATTGTGCCATTGGACCGTACTATGTCTGTAAGGATGGACCGGTGTTTTCGTATGGTAAAATTAAGGATATTCAAGGAGCGATTTAGTAATTAATAAATCAAAATGCAAAATTAAAAATTAATGAAGAATATTTTACATTTTAAATTCTAAATTTTACATTATATATATGTGTCTGACGATCCCAAAGAAAATAATTTCAATTAAAAACAAGAAGGCCAAAGTAGACACCGGGACAGTTGATGTTTCAATAATAAAAAATCTTAAAGCAGGTGACTGGGTTCTAGTAAACGCCAACTTGGCAGTTCAGAAAGTCAGTCAGTCAGAAGCAAAAAAAATATTAAAACTTATTCAATCATGACAAAAGGATACACACTGGTATTTTTCACGGCAATTATTTCTGGAGCTGCGCTTTATCTAAATAAATTTGCTGTTGATGTTATTAACCCATATGTCTTTACAGGATTAAAGAATCTTACTGTAACTATGTTGCTAATTCTGTTAATACTAGGTCTGGGTAAGCTAGCTGAGCTCAAGAGACTGCCTAGGCGGCAATGGGGCAAACTGGTTTTAGTGGGACTAGTTGGTGGAGGCCTTCCCTTCTTATTGTTTTTTAAGGGTTTAAGTATATCTGCGGCTACCAATGGAGCTTTTATACATAAAACATTGTTTATCTGGGCGGCTATTTTGGCGATAATCTTTCTAAAAGAAAAAGTCAGCCGTTGGTCTTATCTTGGTCTGGCCAGTCTGGTGGTTGGTCTGGCTATAATGATGGGGATTAAACCAACCGGTCTGAATCTGGGAGATGGAATGATATTATTGGCTACGCTTCTTTGGTCCGGTGAGCAAATCATTGCTAAAAAAGCTCTGAGAGAAGTTTCTCCAGTATTAGTAGCTTGGGGCAGACTATTTTTCGGCTTTATTGTAATACTGGGTTTCTGGCTAACCACAGGACAGCACCAATTATTAACCAGCTTAAATATGAATCAGATTGGCTGGGTTGTTTTCACGGCTGTGTTATTACTGGGCTATGTTATGAGTTGGTACAGTGGACTGAAACGCCTGCCAGTTACGGTTGCTACTTCAATACTTACGCTGGGATTTCCAATAACTGCGCTACTTAAATTAATTATTGATGGCCAAGCATTTTCTCTGGTACAGGTAGGCGGATTATCGTTGATAATTATGGGAGTAGTCTGGGTCATGATTGTTAATCATCAAAAAGCTAATAATCAGATAAGACAAGTAAGACTATGACAGGAGCCACCTCTTGTACAACTTATGCGTTTATGCCCAACCAGCTGGCCTATTGCGGTCCTGAAAATCGTGATCTCTTGGAATATGGCGCTACTAAGACAGTTGATGCGGGGCTGACCAATATTTTGTCGGATTTTCAGAATCTCTGGCCCTATTTGAGATTCATTGCATTTAATAATAATATCAAAGACCCTTTTGACAACCGTGTAGTTGAAGCTTACTGGGTGGGAAATGAACTGTTAAATAATATTTCAATAAAGGGTTTCCATAAGCACTTGATTGATACGCTTAAGCTAAAGGAGAAGATTGACCCTGCTTCGCTGGAATATTTGATTGGAAAAATCCCGCAAGGTGCCAAGCCACACCACACTTTTCATGTAATGAATGTTTTTGCAAAGACAAATCACTGGGCGCTGGGAAATGTCCTGGAAACGATAAACAACTGTCGTGTTAGCTGGGGTAAAATAACAAATGTTGAAAAAGACTTCATAACAGTTACAACTCAGCCGATCGTAATGCAAGACAAGAAGATGAAATTGGGACAACCAATAATTAAAAAGGTACAGAGATCAGTTGAAGATAAAACCTTTATTGGCCAAGCTGAGCTCGGAGACTGGTTGTCATTCCATTGGAATTTTGCCTGTGAAATAATAACTCTACGGCAGGCCTTAAATCTAAAACTTTATACTGAAGAAGCCATTACATTAGCTAATCTGACAATATAAATGACCAAATTTCCCAAAAAACCAACCATTGGAATTATCAGTCTTACTTGTTGTGAGGGTTGTCAGTTTGCCATACTTGATTTAGGCAAGCGTTTGCTGGAAATATTTGAGCACTATGATTTAGGTGAGTTTGGCCTGGTTGAAGATCAGCGTGAAAGGGACTATTACGACATTGCTATAGTAGAGGGTTCGCCGATTACAGGAGATAATATCAAACGTCTTAAAGAAATGCGGAAGAAGTCTAAGTTTCTAATCGCCCTGGGCACCTGTGCTCATATTGGCTGTGTTCAAGGTATTAAAAACTATGTCAGCAAAGATCAAAAGATTAAGTATGTCTATCCCAATATCAAGAAGATTGATAACCCAAAAATAGTACCGATTTCTCATTATGTAAAAGTCGATTTTATAATTCCGGGATGTCCTATCAACAACGAAGAATTTGCTGAAATATTATTAGACATAAAGGATAACAAGCTACTCCCTATTCCGGATCGCCCTGTCTGTTACGAATGCCCCTTGGCTCAAGCCGGTTGTTTGTTACAGAAAAATATAATCTGTTTAGGGCCAGTTACTCGAGCGGGGTGTTCGGCCATATGTACACGCCAAGGTCAGCAGTGTCTAGGTTGTCGTGGACCAATTGACGAACCAAATCTGGACAGCTTGCGGGAAGTTGTTTTGAGGTTTGCCAGTGAAAAGAAATTCAATCACGCTATGCAGGTATTTGGTATCCAGGAAATGTTAGAAGCTCAAGCTAAAAAAGCCAGTCAAAAAAAATTTAAGAAATAGTAAATGAAAATCACAATTAAACATATAGCACAAATTGAAGGACATGGTGGCTTTGTCGCTAATCTGGAAAAAGGAAAGGTTAAATCCGCCCAGATAAAAACTCATGAAGGCGCTCGTCTGATCGAAGCACTTCTGGTAGGGCGTTATTATGATGAAGCGCCTCTCATAACTGCCAGAATTTGCGGTGTCTGCCCGGTTGTTCACAATCTTTGTTCCATAAAAGCCCTGGAAAATGCTTTGGGAGTCAAAGTTTCTCCACAAACTATTGTCCTACGTGAGGTGATGGAGCTGGGTCAGACAATTCAGAGTCATGCGCTCCACGCATATTTTATGGCACTGGGTGATTACTTTGATATAAAGCATGGTTTTGATTTAATGAAGCGTTTCCCCGTAGCCACCCTAAAGGCTTTGAAAATAAGGGACTTTGGCAATAGGCTGATCCAGAAAATAGGTGGACGAAGCATACATCCGCTAAGAACTAAGGTGGGCGGATTTACCAAGCTGATTAGTCAGGAACAAATAAACACTATATTACAAGAAATACCTGAAGTGATAAGCAATGTTGGTGATTTGGTTGAAGTCTATAAAAAGATTAAATTTCCCAAGTTTCATCGACCAACAGAATATTACGCATTGATTAATAATAATCATTACACCTTTTACCAAGGAGATACCATCAAGTCAAATCATCCAGAACGAATCCCGGTTAGTAGATTTCAACATGATATTACGGAAATACAGCGCCCTTATGAAATGTCTAAACGAGCTTATTGGAAAGGACAAAGTTTTTTTGTGGGCGCCTTAGCACGACTTCATCTAAATGAAAAAAAGCTTAACCCAAAAGCTAAGTCTGTCCTAAAGTATTTGCCGCCTCGTCCAATAGATAATTCTTTTTATAATATCTATGCTCAGTTGATTGAAATACTGCATAGTTTAGAAGAAGCCCAAAAATTACTCAAGCCACTAGCCAAGAAGGAGCTAAGGTACCCAGCTGTAAGGTATAAGCTCAAGGCCGGTAAAGGGGTTGGTGCAGTCGAAGCACCTCGTGGAACGCTTTATCATTACTATGAGCTGGATAGCAATGGGTATATAGTGAATTGTAATATCATTACTCCAACCGTCCAGATGCTATCGAATTTAGAAAAAGATTTAGAAGTACTCCTGAAAGGTAAAAAAGAAGGAGAGGCAACGCAGAATGAAATTAAAAAGCTGGTTCGCTCCTATGATCCTTGTATGACGTGTGCAACGCATTAAGTTAATTAAGAATTAATAATTCAAAATGTAAAATGAAAGTATTTTTAATTTCTAAATTTTACATTATAAATTTAAAAAATGCACGATCTCTATGCTGCTCAAGACATTGTTGAAGCGGCCAATAAAACAGCCAAAAAAAAGGGTTTAAGTAAAATTACTAAGCTAGTGATTGAATTAGGCGTGATTGTTGATCATGGAGATGAAATTAAAGAAACGAATTTGAAATTTAACATAAAAATGCTGGCCCAACATACCCTAGCCCAAGGTGCAAAAGTAGTAGTAATAAAAGTTAAAGGCCAACAATGTGTTCTAAAAGAGATAGAAGGCGTGAAGAAATAGTCGGGTTGAAAAAAACAGGTAGATTCTTCTTAATATGGATCCTACTTATCCACAGCTGGATAATCGATGACACCAATAAGTAACAATTATGACTTAGCTTAGGAAAAAATCCTAAGTTAATTGTATAATTGGAGGTAGCCCCCTCTTGTGCTATACTGATAGAAGCAACACAAAATATTGGAAGCGGATCTTAACTTGTTGAAGTATCACGCAATTTTTTTTGCTCCCAACACAGCGGTGTTAATGTAAAATTAATAACAGACATTACGCACTTTAAAAAAATAGCGTAAAATAAAGGCAAAGATTAAAATTAAAACAAAAACTATGTCTTTGCCGAAAAATGTTATCCATTACATCAAGGGTCTAATGTGCGTGTTTGAGAATGCTAACTGCATATC
>JAHIZJ010000126.1 GCA_018814765.1 Patescibacteria group bacterium | reverse complement strand
GTACATGCCATAGAATAACCATCCCCATCTGATGCCCCATAGCCATCCACTTGGACATCTATCTGTCCATTACCTGTATTAGTAACCGTAGTTGTTTGGTCTGCAGTAGCAGTATCCGCCCCTAAGGCCAATGCTCCATATGCGATAGACGAAGTTACGTCTAGTGCTGTTAGGGCAGCTACGGTTGCTGTGTCTGTACTAGTAGCACCAGCTCCAGCATTATCTTTGGGAGTCACCGTCACAGTCCAAACGGCAGGGTCTGCATAGAATTCTAACGGAGCGGTACATGTGAAGTCCCCAATCGTATCAGCTCCTCCAGTACAGTTTGCTATAGCACCACAAGTCATTGAATAACAATTAGCGTTATCTGGGCTACAGGCGCTACCTGAAGCAGTCGTATGCAATACAGCAGTGGTGGATGCTCCAATATCACTACAAGTATTGTTGTCCGTAACCGTAAAAGTAACCGTCGCGGTCGTGGTGGCGTTTTCTGTCAATGTAATAGTCTCGCCGCCAGAGATAGTAACCGAGCTTGCGACTGGCAAAGAGTTTGTCACAGTAGCGCTCGAACTAGCCTGATCTGCTCGCGCTATACCTTGTAAGCCAACAAGACCCAAACTTATTGAAACGACCAAAGTTAAACTTAATAAATATGAAAATGATGCCTTGCCCTTATTGTTCATAGTGTTTTTATTATATCAATAAATAACTATAAATGAGGTGGGGAGGGGGGTGGATAACTTTTTAGACTATCCACTGATTGCAGTGAAGTTTACTTTCCCAGAACATGCTCCCAAAGAGCCTGTCGAAGGTATTCCAAGGCCCCAATATATGTTTTTCGTAGAAGCAGCTCCCTTAGTTAAGTTAAAGCTAGTTTGTGTAGAAGCCGTATCCGAGAGTTTGGTCTTCGATGCATATGCTGTAGAGGCGCTTAATGAAAATGTTTCATAATTTATAGGAATACTCCCAATCTGACACGTCATAGCATAGCCATCACCATCTTCAGCTCCATAACCATCTAACTGAACGTCTATCTGTCTATTACCCGTATTAGTTATAATAGTAGTTTTGTCTGTCGTCCCCGTATCTCCCCCCAAATTTAATGTTCCGTAAGATATAGATGAAGTTACGTCTAGTGCTATTAGGGTGTTCATTTCGATACTATCTAGGCCAGCCGTACCTTGTCCAACCGTATCTGTCGGACTTAGCCAACACCTCCAGGTATCTGACTCATATGCAGAACCCACATCTGTAGGGTCCGCATAAAATTGGACAGGAAAAGTACAAGTATATGTCTCCGTTGTGCCTGAACCACCGGATGGGACGCAATTAGAATCTCCTAAAACTGTATAGTGGTTACTGAGGTCGTCTGAAGCCGTTACCCCAACACCTACTCTATAAAATCTTGCTTCTACTGAAGTTATATCTGCATATCCATCAGCATCTGTAACCGTACCAGAACAGACCACATTTTTAGTTGTTCCTTCAGTTAGGGCAATAGAAGATGCTCCTGAATCTACGGAAACATTACTGGCAACTGCAGGAGTGTTGTAATTAATCGTTAAAAGAGAACTTTGAGTAGACCCTCCCCCCTCATAGTCTTTCCACTGGTACCAGGTAGTTGCGGCCGAACCATTATCATTGATTTGAATGCCGATAGCATTTCCAGAAGACCACCCAGGTCGGCTAATAATCTCTTGAATCACATCTACCATATCTCCTGTGGTCTTGTCCTCTGCGGCGGGAGTAAAATTCCAATTTTTCCAAGCCGTGGTCAGTATGCCATGATCAGTGGACCATGTCGAAAGATCGGTCGGTGCAGTATGATTATCTTCAGCTACGGCGTAAATCCTCGAAAAAACATCCGTTGCATCATAGGAATAACTATAGTATGTAAAAGAGAGGTTCGCTGATGTAATCGTCGCACCTTGCGGAACTGTTACGTTGGGAAATCGTAGCCATACATCTAGTGGATATGAAGCACTTCTGCCTACTGCGGGTCGTGTTGATGCACTGAAAGTTGCATCGTTTGTGGTTCGGCCATCATCACCATCCGCCCCTACACGCCCCGAAAACGTGGCTGCCCGAACAATGCCCGATAAAAGGACGATAAAAACTACAAAAGCCAAAGGCAAAGTTAAATTACTAAGTATGAAGTTTTTGGCAATCTTTTTAGAAGAAAAACGAAATTTCGAAAAGCCCCTCATCATAGAAAAATTTTAACATAAATTTTGAACGTCGTTTTGTGAGCCCTACCTCTATCTCAGATAAATACGCTTCATGTCCGATAAAACTGCATCGGCGAACATCTGCCCCAACAATAACTGACTAGGGCTGTCGTAATGCACTTTGTCTGCAAGAGAGAAGCTGTCTGTATCAACAAGAGTAACTTTGCGCATGTTTGTAGAAAGATATTCTTGAGCCAATCGCACTAATTCCCTATTCCATGCATCTGCTTTTGGATCGTTTATCCGCCCTATCACAAACGACAATCTTGGTTTGTTGAAATGCTGACGCACGGCTCTAATAAAATTTCTAAGATTAGTTTTATAAGCCCTTGCTGATTCTAAGGTTTTCGTATCAGCCTCTCCCTGCATTACATAGAAAGCGTTGATTGTATATGTATATCCTTCGGCTTCTAGTTGAGCTAAAGCATTATCCATCTCTTCTATGAAGCTATTATATAGGGTTCCGTTGTCTGGGTTCCAATGCTCATACATAGAAGTGGCCCCTCGCGCCACCTTGATAATAAAGATATTATTTATTCCTTCGTCATAGAAACTACGCGCAAGACCCACCTCGGGGCCGAAAACCATTTTACTTCCTTCAGCGTCAAGTTTCTGCGATTGTAGATTTATAATCTTGCCACCAGAATTAGCTATGGGTTTGAAATAGTAATAGAACTTTGTCTGCTCATCAGTAGGGCTAAATGGAAGCTCGCTTGCATCTGTGCCAGCACCAACTGCATTTGATTGTCCGAAGATTATGTGCACAGAATAGTGATTTTCTGAGATAGTT
>JAHIZJ010000032.1 GCA_018814765.1 Patescibacteria group bacterium | reverse complement strand
TTCCTTCCTTAGTAAGACAAATATCTCATTACGTTCGTGCTTTGAAATGTGCTCATATGCTTTGCTTTTTTTTCATTACTACAATCTTAATTTTAACCTTTTAATTATACCAAGTGTTCGGCTTCAGATGCGAATCTAGCATTTTATAGGCCGATAAACCACAAGGTCCCTATAAGGGCGAGGGGGAAGACATGCCGTTAGGAAGTGAAACTCAGTTGACGATTCCGAGGCTGGCCAAGTATTGCAGAGTGCACGTCCGGCACTCAATTCCGGCCGAGGGCGGAACCAACCAATCCAGGACACTTAGCCCAACGGGGGTTGACCTCTGTCAGAGGTCGAGGCAGAGTTACCTCTACCTCTTCAATACTCTCAAGGAGCGTTTTGGGGAGCCGATTCTCCAGACGTCGTCATTTCCGAGAGCCTTCCTAACAGCCTGGGAGATAACCCACTCTTATGTGATCACTCCGGACGTGCGTATGACTCTGGTTTTGAGTCTAACGAAGATCAACGACGGAGAGTGGCTTCGTGAGCAGCAAGCGGCCGAGAAGTCGATCGGCGAGATTATCGCCGCGGCTCACGCCGATTTGGACCTCCTGTCCGAACAGCCCTACGAGAAGCGGATGGCCACGATGGGTGATTTAATCTGCGGTGGTGATCTGTCGGCGCAACCGCTGGTAATCGGGTTCGGTCATGAACCCGAGGTGTCTTTCTGGATGCTTGAGCAGGGACTGCTGAAACCGGACGAGGTCGGGCTGGAACCGTGTGAATGCTACGCCGTCTTCCTCGACGATAGTGGCACGATCATCCATGTGGACAAGTTCATGCCAACTCTTCAGGGGCCGGGTTCCGATCCAACGGGTCAGGCAACTGCTCAGCGTATCGTCGTTGAGTAGTCGGCCGACAACTAACCCCCATACCATTAGCCATGAGGCAAAATGGTGTGGGGGTCTTTTTTTGACAAAGTTATACATATTTGATAAGGTAATTTACTTGTACGTTTTAGAAAATAGTTTTCCGTGAACCTTGAGAGCATAAGGGAGGAACACATGGCGCTTGAGAGAAAGGTAATCAAGAGAGGAAGCTTTTGCAGTTTGGAAGGTGGGCTATGTCGGCTGTTACTGTTGAGGCACGGTGAGCATCAGAGAGGAATTCTGACTGAGGCTGGTCAGGCACACCTCAATATGCTTGCTTCACAACTGAAGGTAGAGGGGATTGAACTGGTAGCCGCTTTCAGTTCTTCATCAGCTAAGGCGCTCTCGTCTGTCATACGTGTGATGGCTGAGCTGATTAAATTCCGGGAAGTTACCACGGACTTACGATTAGGCAGCTTGACTACCATTCTTCCTGACATGGCAAGGCAGATCAGTCATGACGCGGCTGCTGCCGGGATTGGATTCCAGGAACAGCTTCTTAACAAGTGCAGGACCGATTCGGGAAGTAGCGTTGATATCGAGGGTCTTGGTAAAGAGACAGCAGCAGCTCTCCATGAGCTAGCTACTCGGTATCAGAGTCGGACTATCTTGATTGGCTCACATGGAGGATGCCGCATTGAGCCCGCCGTGATTAGTCTGATGAAGGCTGATTTTGAAGGTTGGCTGCATAAGGATACTTGGCTGGTTGGGCTGGGTGGTATGGTTGAGCTGATCTATCGTCCGAGTGATGAAGAAGTCGTTGAGGTGTGTCAGTTGATACACCCCACCGATACAAAAGCCTAGTCCAAAAAACCGCCTATACTTTCATTGTAAGTTAGGCGGTTCTTTTTTAGGATTATGGTAGCCAAGGCGCAGAGGCCTTGGCTACGGGAGAAAATAATTTATTTACCACGTAGACGAGGCGTCTCGGCCTCGTCATTATTATTATAGATATTTCTTCAATCCCTTTTTAAACTCAGCTAGGCTCTGAGCAAAAATGGTTTTCATGCCCAGCTTATTTGCGTCTACTAAGTTATCTCTTTGATCATCACCATAGATCACTTCTGATGGTTTGACGTTAAATCGCTTTAATATCAGATTCATTGTTTTAGTGCTGGCCTTAGGCAGGCCCAGTTCCCAGGTATTAATAATGTTTTTGAATATCTTTCTCAGACCAAATATCTTTGACACATCAACAAACTGACTGCGAGTGTTTTTTGATAGGAGAAGAGTTGTGATTCCTTTTTCATTTAGCCAAGAGTTTAGCTGAGCCGCTTTCGGATCCAGTTTCATTAAACTATAATGCAGGTCGCGTAACTCTTGCCAGTTTAATGTTAGTTTACAGTCCGCGACAGCTTTTATCCAAGCTTCTTTCTGGGATATTTTACGAGTGGCGGCCATGTTAAAATACTTACCATACATTATATTCTGATAGTCTTGCCAACGGCCACCATATTTACTAGCTAAAGCCTGGGAAGTTCTAGGATAGCCTTCGTTGAGAACAATGCCATAGCAGTCGAATATTACAAGTTTGATCATGGTCTAGTTGTTAGTATATAATAATATTGTTCTGTTTTGGTAAAGCTAAAGCTTTACATTCCGAAATGGTTATTTGATTCTATTGACGTCGCCTCTGTTAGCATCAACCTGGACCTTGTCGCCGTCTTTTAGGATTTGGGTTGCCATTTTTGTGCCAATGACGCAAGGGATGTTGAGCTCCCGACTGACAATAGACGCATGGCAGGTAATCCCACCCAAGTCTGTTATGATAGCAGAAGCCTTTTTCATGGCAGGCACTAGGTCAGGGTTGGTCATTTGTGAGACCATAATGTTGCCCTGCTTCATTTTCTTGAGGTCTTTTACTGAATTGATAATCCTGACAATCCCCTTGGCTTGACCAAGACAAGCAGTTTGACCATGGAAATAATTCACTTCAGTCAGGTCCTCTTTTTTTAGTAGGTATTTTTTCATTTCTTGGAAAATCCGGTTGACATACACACGACCCGGTAGTTGCCGGTTAATTACGACAAAGTAACAGCCCTGCATCCTTTTATTTAGGTCCTTTGGCCTGGTCAATTTACCGGCTAGCATCTGTTGAATTTCATCAAGTAGACAATTTCTAATCTCAGGCAGTTTAAGTTTGGTGCGCCTACTAATCTCTTTGAGAAGAGGCTCGACTTCATAATATGACTGAACCAGGCTCATTTTGCGAAAGTCTTTAGAATAGATAAATCCTTGAGTAAGAGTAAAGAGTTGATCATGCTTTTTGTCTATTTTGAGAGCCTTTAGTATTTTATTATGGATAAACTTGATCTGCCGTCTTTCTAGTGAAAAGGATAATAGTTTATCAACAGGTTTTGTTTTATCGGTGACCATACTTCTTAATCTATTCCAAAAATATTTATCAGGAAATGCTGGGCCTTCAAAGTTATAGCCCAAATGTCTGTATTGAGATATATGCTTCTCTGTTGTTAGGATCATTTTATTTGACAGGTGCTTCCGTTCGAACTTACTTTTGCCTAGATGTATATTAATATTATCTGCAATTTTTAAAAGGCTGTGCTCTTCTTGTTGAGCTCTAGATATTTTATCGGGCACTGTAAGCTTGGCAAAACACTCTTTTGCCGTTTTATGGTAATCAGTGGCTTTAACGCGCTTTGCCAAATAGTCAGTCAGATAGGTAGTCAGATGGGGCTTGTAGAGATCAAGGTATACCGGCACAATAGAGCAGTTATATAACTGACTGTGTTTGGTCAAATAATTTTTATAGAGTTGGAAGAGTTGTTGATTCGTCTTTTTCTTTAGGTTAACTTGGGTAATATTTGTTCTTGTGAAATGAACCAATTTATCAGAGTAGGAGAGTATATCATTGTTGACCTTATTGCCCCACGCTGGATGGCTGACAATTTTTTTGAGTAAATGCTGACCGATAGCGGTCCATTCTTTATGGTTAATAAAAATAATCCCCTTGCTTTTAAAATGAAGACAGCTGGCATTTTTTTGTTGTAGACCTGTTATATAACCAGTTTTATCAACAATGTTGCACCAACCCGGGTACATAATCGGGTAGAGACTGATGGGATGGTTCTCTTCAAGTACACCCCAAGGGATTTTTTTGATGTTGGAGAGAGTATAGTGATCTTTCATGTTATTAATTATACCAAAGTCGTTTATAAAAAGGAATGTAAATAATGGTCAGAAGCGCTGCCACCCACACTGTCATGCCGTCCCCCACCCTTTAACAAAAGGGTGGGTGGATCGGCATCTCAAAAGCCACAGTCTCTCTGGAGACCCCGGATCCCGGTCCGGGGTG
>JAHIZJ010000004.1 GCA_018814765.1 Patescibacteria group bacterium | reverse complement strand
CCGGGCGAACAATTGTTATTACGCACACATACTTCACCAGTACAGCTAAGGAGTATGTTGCAACGTAAGCCACCTGTCAGGCTCATAGCACCAGGAAGAACTTTTAGGCATGAAGCAACTGACGCTTCTCATGAAAGTCAGTTTTATCAATGTGAAGGACTAGTCATAGATAAAGGTATTAAAGTAACAGATCTGATCGGAACATTAAAAGAATTTCTAAAAGAAGTATTTGACGAAGATGTGAAGATAAGGGTTCGACCGGAGTACTATCCATTTGTCGAGCCCGGTATGGACATAGATATCATGTGTGTCTTGTGTGGTGGTAAAGGTTGCTCGGTATGTAGTCAACGAGGCTGGCTAGAGATGATAGGCTCGGGTATGGTACACCCAGCTGTATTGAAAAATATGAACGTAGACCCAAAGAAGTATAGTGGCTTTGCATTTGGGATGGGTATTGATCGGCTAATGATGTTTTATTACGGTGTTAAGGATATCCGATTGTCTTATTCTGGTGATTTAAGATTTGTTAATCAATTTTAAAAAATATGGGCTGGTTTAATTATTTAAAAGAAAGAAATCTAGACACAGTGATTTATGGGTTATTGATTTTTCTCTATGGTTTTGGCTGGGACTATGTTGTAGATAAAAAAATTGAAAGTTGGTCTATTATCGGTGTGATTAGCTATACTTTGTTTGTTATGGTTATTCTGGTCAGAAATAGGAGAACAACTGGTGAGTCTAACCCCATCGGTCGTATATCTAATATTAGTATTAGAAAAGATAATATCGGTAAGATGTTGTTAGCTGTGGTTTTATATGGCTTATTGTTATACAAACTATTTCAAGGAATAGAATAATATGAAAAATAGTTTTAAAGAAGTATTATCTAGCAGAACTTTTGATTCTGTTTTGGCGTTTTTACTGTTCTTCTTTCTTGCACTGAGTTTTGATTATTCAACTGATGAAGTATTAACGGGACGTTCATTAATGTTTGATTTATTCTACAGTATATTGTTGGGAACGTTAGTATATTTTCGTCCAACGAATAAAGGTTTGTCAAAAGAGGTACTCAAGGATCGTAGCGAAAAGGTTGAGGTAATAGGTAAAATTATGATTGGACTTTTGTTGTTTATGATATTTTTAGCATTAACGGTTTATAAGCTTAGATGAGATTGTCACTTAATTGGCTAAAAGATTTTGTTGAAATAAAAGAAACACCTGAACAAGTGGCGGATGTTTTTACGATGCTGGGTTTTGAAGTTGAGACTATAGAAAAAATGGGAGCCGAACTTGAGCCGGTAATCTCGGTAGAAATATTGAAAATAAAGCCCCATCCAAATGCTGACAGACTCAAGTTGGTACAAGTATTTGATGGTAAATCAAAGCATGAGATTATTTGTGGTGCAAATAATATAAAAGTAGGCCAAACAGTACCCTTAGCCGGAACAGGTGTTACATTGCCCAACGGAATGACGATAGAGTCAGTGAAAATAAGAGGTATAAAATCAGCAGGGATGTTGTGTTCATCTAAAGAGTTGGGTCTGGGTGCTGATAGTTCGGGGATATATATTCTGGGAAACAAAGTAAGGCCAGGTCAAAGCCTGAAACAAATACTAGGACTCAATGATACGGTACTGGATTTAGCTGTCACACCAAATCGAGCTGATTGTTTTTCGGTCATTGGTTTAGCCAGAGAGTATGCTGCAAAAATGAACAGGAAGGTCAAATACAAATCTTACTCAAAACGTGAAACCAGTACAAAAAATAAATCTTCTTTAATAGTGAAAGTTGGCGAGACCAAACTTTGCCATAAATATACAGGCAAAATCATTACAGATGTGAAAGTTTGCCCATCGCCGGATTGGATACAGCACCGTTTATTAGCAGCCGGAGTTAGACCAATAAATAATGTTGTAGATGCTACAAATTATATTATGCTGGAAACAGGTCAGCCTCTTCATGCTTTTGATGCTGATAAACTATTTAGCCAGGCCGGAAAATACACAATAGTAGTCAGAAAGGCAAAAGCAGGTGAAAAGCTAGTAACACTTGGTGGACAGAGTCGTCAGCTAAATTCATCCATACTGATTATAGCTGATCAAAAAAAACCGATTGCTATTGCCGGAGTTATGGGTGGTGCTGAAACTGAAGTTAGTAGCTCCACCAGGACAGTTATTTTAGAAACGGCCTCTTTTGATCCATTGACTGTCAGAAAAGCCAGTCAACATTTGGGCCTAAGGTCTGATAGTAGTACTCGTTATGAAAAAGGTCTTGATGTTACACAGATTGACAACGTAGCGAATTCAGCAGCTGGTTTAATTTCTGATCTGGCAAAAGGCAAGGTAAATTCAGACGGAAATAGAGTAAATAACAATACTAAGACCAGTGCATCAATAATTAAATTGGATGTTACCTATGTACAAGAATTATTGGGTTGCAACATCCCATCAGTTACTATTAAAAAGTTATTAATTTGCTTGGGGTTTGAAGTATCTGGTAGTTCAAAAGTATTGACGGTAAGGGTTCCATCATGGAGGTTGGATGTAAAATTACCCGCTGATTTAGTTGAAGAAGTGGGTCGACTTTATGGGTATAATAACTTGGAGCCAACTTTATTAACTGGACTATCTAAAGTAATTACTGAGAACAAACAATACATTTGGACTGAAACAATACGTGACCTAATGATCAGGCTTAGTTTTTCTGAAATCTATAGTTACTCATTCTACGATAAAAAATCAGCTATTAGAACTACAGTGCCGGTGGATGAACACTATCGAGTGGACAATCCATTAAACCCAGGCCAAGAATATTTGCGCACTAGTCTTTGGCCACGCTTACAGGACGCTATTAAGCTGAATTTAGCTAGCTTTGAAGATTTTAGAATGTTTGAAATCGGTCGAGTTTTTTATCCGGGAAAACATATGCCCAAGGAACAAAACATGCTGGCTGGAGTAATCGTGAACAAGGATGGCAATTTAGAAAAAACATTAATAGACATAAAAGGGGTTTTATTTGAGCTAAATCAAGCATTTAGTCTGAAGAATCTGATATCTATAAAAGCTTTATCTTCAAAAAGTTATGAGCTGACTTGGGAAGGGTTAGGTAAATTAGGTATGATCTATTTACAGACGGCTAAGGAATTTTTAAACAAGCTAGTCAATGGTCAAGTTGGTTTTTTTGAGATACATTTAAGCCCATTGATTGAGCCGGCTACTGACCGAAAAACTTATCAGAATATTTCTACCTTCCCAACAATAAAACGTGATTTGGCTGTTATTGTTCCGGAAAGCGTAAAGTATATTAGTATTGCTGAGACTGTATGTTCGATCAACAAAAAAACAATAACTAAACAAGAACCAAATGGCTTGATAGCACAACTTGATGTGTTTGGGGATGTATATCGCAGCTCAAAGCTTGGACAGAATAAAAAAAGTATCCCCATTAGATTTACTTATCAGTCACAAAGACGAACACTCAAGGGACAGGAAGTTGATAATATACAGAAGACTATAATTACTGATCTACAGAAAAAATATCAAGCCCAGATTAGAGGAGCCTAATAATTATCCTAGCTTTGCCGGGTCAGGCGAAGCCTGACAATGATCAATTATTAATTATTAAATCAAGTTTCAATAAACCAATTAACTAAATAAAAATGCCCAAGAAGAAAAAAGCCGTTAAGAAGACTATTGCCAAGAAAGGTTCGGTAAATAAAAATACCGTGTCAAAATTAGCAAATCAGGAGGGGGGCCAAAAGAGTGATTACACAGCCAAACAAATAACCGTATTAGAAGGTTTAGCACCTGTACGTAAAAGACCCGGTATGTATATTGGTAATACTGCTGAAGAGGGTTTGCACCATTTGATCTGGGAAGTCGTAGACAATGGTATTGATGAGGCTATGGCAGGACATTGTGATACCATTACTGTGCGTTTGCTTTCTGATAGACGAGTTGAAATAAGTGACAATGGAAGAGGTATTCCGGTCGAGAGGCATAAACAGACAAAAAAATCTGCCCTTGAAACGGTTATGACCATATTGCACGCTGGTGGAAAGTTTGGAGAAGGGGGATATAAAGTCTCTGGTGGATTGCATGGAGTAGGTGTTTCTGTAGTAAATGCTTTATCGTCTTATACAAAAGCTGAAATTAAACGAGAAGGTAAAATCTGGGTGCAGGAATATAAGCGGGGTAAAGCATTAGGCAAAGTAAAGCCAGTCGGTAAAACCAAAGAAACCGGGACAACAATTACTTTTGAGCCCGATGAAGAGATTTTCACAGTGCTTGATTTTGATATAGCAAAAATTAAAGAACATTTACGTCAACAAGCTTACCTGACTAAGGGAGTTACTATTACAGTAGAAGATCATCGCAACAAAGAAGTTGTATTGCCTTATACTTTTCACTTTGGTGGAGGCATTGCTTCATACGCAAAACATCTAAATATCAACAAGGAAGTAAAAAACGAGAATGTTTATTACGTTGAAAAACTTAACAATGATATAAATATTGAGATATCACTGCAGTATACTGATGATTTTCGTGAGACAGTCTTTGGTTTTGCTAACAATATTTATAACCCTGAAGGCGGAATGCATCTGGTTGGTTTTCGGACAGCGTTGACTAGAACATTGAATAGCTATGCGCGTAAAAAAGAGATATTGAAAGAAAAAGATCCTAATCTTACTGGTGAGGATGTTCGTGAAGGTCTAACTGCCATAGTCAGTGTAAAACTAAAAAATCCTCAATTTGAAGGCCAGACAAAAGCAAAGCTAGGAAACGCAGAAGTTAAAACCGCAGTTGATAATGTTTTCACCAGCAGTTTTACACATTTCTTAGAAGAGAACCCGAGAGATGCAGAAGGTATCTTGGGCAAGTGTATATTAGCAGCCCAAGCAAGAGAAGCGGCCAAAGCGGCTCGTGATTCAGTTTTACGAAAAGGAGCCTTGGATGGCTTAACCTTGCCGGGTAAACTAGCCGATTGTTCTTCACGTAATCCGGATGAAAGTGAACTATTTATAGTTGAGGGAGATTCTGCCGGTGGCTCAGCAAAACAGGGGAGAAACAGAGAGAATCAGGCTATATTACCCCTACGCGGTAAAATATTAAACGTGGAAAAAGCACGACTGGATAAAATGTTAGCCAATAATGAAATTAAATCACTGGTCATAGCTCTGGGCACAAATATTGGTGATCAGTTTGATATTACGAAACTACGATACAATAGAATAGTTATCATGACCGATGCTGATGTTGATGGAGCCCATATTCGTACACTATTACTGACTCTGTTCTATAGATATTTTAAAGAGCTCATCGTTCAAGGACATCTCTATATTGCTCAGCCACCTTTATTCAGCATTCAGATTGGAAAAGAACTGAAATATGCTTATTCAGAGGCTGAGTTGGATAAATTGCAAAAAGAAATGATCGCCCAAAAGAAAACCAAACCTACGAAAAAAGCCAAGCAATCGGAAAAGACTAATGAGGAAGTTGAAACAATTGCAGCAACTTCTGTTCAAAGATACAAAGGTTTGGGAGAGATGAACCCCGAACAGCTATGGCTAACTACTATGAGTCCGGACAATAGAGTACTGAAACAGGTAAAAATTGAAGATGGCCAATTGGCCGATGAGACATTTACTGTTTTGATGGGTTCAGAAGTTGCGCCTCGTAAGAAATACATACAGACTCATGCCAAGAGTGTGAAGAATCTAGATATATAATAAAAGACGCCCGTTGCTTGTTAAAAGAGTCGGGCGTTAACGAAGAGGTATTGTTGGATGAGTATTTCGGCTTAGGACTTCTACCCAGATAAGTGGCATATGGTAGTCAATGGGATCATTATCAGTCAGCAGTACACTGACTATGCGTACTGCAGT
>JAHIZJ010000031.1 GCA_018814765.1 Patescibacteria group bacterium | reverse complement strand
TGCCGCTGAGCTTATTAGCTTGGCGGCCTTTTTTTACGTTTATATTTAATTAGAATATATATTTTTCATAGCTGGAGCGATACAGCTGTTTTTATTGCAAAAGACTCGTCAAAGACCCAGCTTTAGCTATGTTTAGTGTTACGAACTGAAGTTCTATTCACCGGCGTTAAAACGCCGTCAATAGATTATTTAAATAATTCAGGACGAGTTTTCTTCAATAACTCTCTAGTCTCATTAAGATAAAACCTGGGATAGTATTTTTGCATTCCTTCTAGAGTATGGGAACGCACATATTTGTCAGAATCGTAGATAATCTTTCCTTCTATTAACTTCGTATCACCAAGCTTCCTTCTGTGTGGGCCGGAATGAGCAATCATTACATCAAGTACCTTCTTGATTTTATCTTTAGGATAAGCCTTGTTATGCAAAAACTTTTCTGCAGTTTTAATAGACTCTTCAACATGTGTTTCGTAATTAAAATAACTGACGTCATGTAATAAGACTGCTAGCTTTAGAATTTCCAGATCAACTTCTGGATAAGATTTTGCTAATTGTAATGCTGTATCCATTACTTCGGATATGTGCTTCCAGCCATGTTCCTTGTCCTGCTTGGCATATTCTTTTTTTGCGAACTCCTTTGTTAGTTTTAGGATGTCCATATAAATAAAATAAATCCAATATTTGGTTTATTGATTAGGTTAATTGT
This sequence comes from Patescibacteria group bacterium, assembly GCA_018814765.1. GTDB lineage: Bacteria > Patescibacteriota > Patescibacteriia > JAHIZJ01 > JAHIZJ01 > JAHIZJ01. The sequence continues at coordinate 32,779 of JAHIZJ010000031.1, read as the reverse complement.
CTAATATTATTCCAACAAATCAACAACAAATACTTTGCTACCGTTTAAGAGGTAAGCTTTTTTACCATCCTCTTTGATTATCATATCAGTCAGGTTGTTGAAAGAATCTGAAGTATATTGATTTTTCAGGTTGCCTTTGTTTGAATAGACCAATAAGCGCTTATTTTGGGGCTCCAATACATATAAATATTCGGTTTCATCATCAGTGAAAAATGATGTTGGATTGGTCAGGATTGGATCGATCTCCTGAAGACTAAAGGAGTCATCTGCTGAACCTTGGAAGAATTTTGACAGAACGCCATCGGAACGCAGGACATAGACCGACCCGTCTATGGCCAAAGACACGCCATTAGTTACATCTATATCTTCCTGTGTTATCCAACCGGTACCTTTTTGATATTGATTGCCCACTTTTTGATGGCGGAATATTTGATTATTCTTTGCATCAAGGAAGTATAGTCTACTGGCATAAGCAAAGACATCCACCAGATTTTTGTCCTGATTTTCGTATTCGATAGGTATGGCTGTAAAAGTATTTGAAGCGGAATCGTATTGAAGAATTGAATCATTTGACAGCGCCAGAGTACCAACTGAATTGCCAGTTGGTAAAGCTAAGCTGGTTAATTGCTCGGCAGTATCAGAGTAGGGAACAGCCGTAGCATCTCCTGAGGTTAGGTTGATCTTATAAATTTCTGGTTGTGTGGATGAGTACACAACTAATTCTTCGCCAAATAAACCTATCAGACCGCCCGTTGAAATATCATTCTTTATGGTAGTTAAGTCAGCCGCGACGGTTGGCTCAGCAATAGTATTTATGTGTTTTGTTTTGGTATAGAGAGCTTGTATTTTTGTATCCAGTCCTGCTATTTCATCCTGATACTTCTTTTCTCTTTCTTTTTCAGGAATACTAAGGATCAGCTCTTCGGATAGTTTCAGGAGTAAACGAGCTCCTTCTTCGTCACCATATAGTAAAGCTGCTTCTGCTTCTTCTTGTTTTGTGATCGCTTGAGCCAACGACTGGTCGTAGATGTCTGACTGCTTTTGTGTTTCATCACGACGGCCGATGTATATAATACTTTGAGCAAAAACAAAAACCAATATTATTATAATGATGAGTATGATTTTTCTTTGTTTGGAAAGTTTTTGAAATAAAATGATTCTTTTTGAGACGGTATTTGTTGCGGTAGTTGGTAAATGTTGTAGTTTGTGTTTAACATTTTTACGTCCGCTGATTAGATTTATCAAGGACATAACTAGGCCCTTAATAAATGAAAAAATATATTCAATGCCAGTTAATAATTTTCCTAATACAAAGACAAAGCGTGATGGGTATTTGACATGACGAGTTGGTTTGTATGTATCGCGAACCGGGACATAGTATTGGGTTGGGCTTTGTATGCGTCTGGAGGTGTGCTGTGATTTAAAGCCAACTTTCTGTAGCAATTCATTACCCTTGGTTCCAATGGGTTTAACAATACGATAAAAATATGACCAGGTAGATGGAGTTAGAAGCTGGTCGGTAGACTCTTCACGGGAAACAAGCTTATTCATTGACTCTTGTGAAGACAGTCCGCTATAGGTAGGCTGAGTATTTTTATGAGAAGGTTGAACCTGAGTAGTTTCAGGAAGAAGTCCAATAGTTAAAGCTGCGAAACCCTGTGTGTGTTGGCTAGGGGCCAGCAAGCTTTCCAGGGTCTGATTGGCCTGATGAGGGGAGCCACTCTGAATTATTGTGCGTAAGCGCTCCAAGGATATGAAGTCAAGGATACTATTACTAGTAAAAACAAGAGAGTCATTTGGAGAGAGTTGTCCTGAAATGGTTTGAGAAAATATTTTTAGAGGATTGATGCGTGCCTCTGCACCTTTGGTTTTATCTAAAATATTTACAATGCGATTTTGATGAATCAGGAAAGCGGACAGATCACCGATTTGTGTAAAATATAATTCTGTATCTTTTACTACGCCGACAATTGCGCTAAAGTTATCTAGCCATTCTGATGATGAATGTTTCAGGAAACCACTTAATAACTCGTTTAGTTTTTTTAACATGGCCTCAAAAGCCAATTCAGTATTTGATTCTAACTGTTGGTAGTAAAAGTTTTTACCTTCTTGCTGTATAGAGCTAATAATTTTTTTTGTTTGTTCGTTTGCTGGAGAGACTTTTAATATCATAAAAAGGCGTCCCAATGATTCCACCTCTTGAGGTGTTGGACGAGATACTAATAGTGAGATAGCTTCATTTTCTTGGTGCGGACCATGCAGTAAAAATGGGCTAATTTCAGTTTTTATATATGACATAATCAATATAGAACGATTGTGATACTACATATATTTATACTACAAATTCGTGAAATAATCAAGCAATAGTCATTGTCTTTACAGTATGTAGGAAAATACATATAATATAATTATAAGATTAATATATGAAGATAGAAATATGCTTGAACAACTATTTGGTTCAGCTACAAGAGTTAAATTGTTACGACTGTTTTTTTCAAATCCGGATCAGCCATATTTTGTTCGGGAATTAACTAGGAAATTAGATCAACGTATCAATAGTATACGTCAAGAGTTAAAAAACTTGGAACAAATAGGAATAGTTGAGCAGGTCGACAAGAACAGAAAAAAATACTACACATTGAGAAAGGATTTTCCACTCTATTCTGAGCTCAAATCACTGATGTTAAAAGCACAGTTAATGCTGGAAAAAGACTTTGTTACCTCAATAGAGAAAATAGGACAGGTTCGTTATTTAGCCTTGACCGGAATATTTATGGGAAGAAAAGAGGCGACTACTGATATGCTGGTGGTAGGCAAGGTAAATCGATTAAAATTGAAGAGGTTATTACACAAGTTTCAGGAATATTTTGATAAGGACATAAATTATACTGTAATGACAACAAAAGAGTTTGAGTTTAGACGTGAGTTGACCGATCGGTTTCTCTATGATGTTCTGGAGAACAAAAAAGTGGTAGTTATCGATAAATTACCCAAACCTAAAAAGAAGAAATAATCACCGGATATCGGCAGGGAGATGAGCAGCTACATTAATGATTGCAATTCCATCTTGTCATCCAAAGCGGTTTTATATAGAAAACGCTGTTTGTTTTATCACAACAAAGACACATAATGGTTTCCCGTATTTTAAGAAAGAAGAGTTATGTAAACTATTTATTGAAGAGCTAAGGGTATGTAAACGTATAAAAATATTTGAGTTATATGATTTTTATTTACTATTGGATCATTTCCATCTATTACTAAAGCCAAATGGAATATATAATATTTCAAAGATTATTCAATCACTAAAGAAAGAATTTACACGGGATGCAAATAGTCTCATCGTAGGCGAGATTACGGAATCTCGCCAACATGAAGAGGGTGGGGGTGATAACATAGAGGTGGCGCCACCTCGTCTACAGGGCAATAAATTGATTATTAAATGTAACAAAACTCATCCTCGTTTCTATTGGCAAAAATCTTTCTATGATCATATAATTCGCGATGAAGAAGACTTATTAAACCATATGAAATATACTAAATATAATTACCAAAAACATAACCTGCCAAACAATTGGCAATACACATCATTGAATTATCCAGAGTTATTAGATGATATAAATACATGATTAAAAAGATATATTTCAAAAACAATAGAGGTGAGCGATTGGTTGGAGTTCTTCATGTGCCGAAAAGACCAATTAATAATGCAGGTCTAGTTATCTGTCACGGTTACAATGACTACAAAGAAAAAAGATTATTAAAAATTATAGGAGATCTAGCGGAACAGGAGTCAATTTGTGCGTTAAGATTTGATTTTTCCGGGTTAGGTGAATCAGAAGGAAAGTTTAGTTCAGTTACATATACTCGATTACTAAATGATTTGAAATCGGCTATTGAGTATTTGCGAAAAAGAGGTATTAACAACATTGGTTTAGTGGGACATAGTATGGGGGGAGCAATAGCAGCGCTTAGAACAGTACGAGATCATAACATTAAAGTGTTAATAGGCCTCTCTCCTGTATCAAGCATGATCAAGACTTATTCGCGTTTGTTTACACATCTTGATAAAAAAAACGGAAAAAAATATAGAATAGTTTACGATAAAAGAAATCCTGAGATTAAACACACTGTAGACCCAAAACTGTTTAACGATTCAAAAAAATATAACATGGTTAAAGAAGCGGGCCATATTCAAATTCCGACGCTTTATTTTGTAGGAGACAGAGATGATGTTGTAAAGGTAAGAGAAGTTAAAAAGGCTTTTGCGTATATATCGTGTGATGCCAAAAAGCTGGTAGTATTGAAAAATTGTTATCACCAGTTGCGCGGTCATGAAAAGGAAGTGGCAAGACAGTCTATCGGTTGGTGTAAGAAGTATTTGATTAATAAAGAATCAAGCATTGTAGTTGTGTCAATAAGACACAAAGACAAGATATTAATCATGAAGCGCTCGAAGAAGATTGGTCAATTTCCTGGATATTGGCACGTTGTTGCAGGCTATGATAATGACAACAAACCACTAGAGCAAGCATATAAGGAGATACAAGAAGAAACAGGCCTTAAGAAGAACCAGCTCAAGTTGATGGTTCAAGGAAAAAAGTATATTAACCATGCCGATGGGAAGCACAAATGGATTGTTCACCCGTTTATGTTTGAAACTAAAAGTAAAACAATAAGGTTAGACTGGGAGCATTCTGATTATCGCTGGATTGATCCGGTGGTTTTTCATAAGTATAAACATGTAACTCATATGGACAGAACGATTAAAGAGTTATGGACAAGCATGAAAAAGAACAGCCCAAATATATTATTAATAGATACAACCGAATTTAACACGATAAAGTTATATTTGAAAAAGGGGCCGAAGATTCATATATACAATAAAACTATCACGGCGCTTAAGAGGGATGATTTATTAAAGACAATTGATCATTTCATAACAAGATATCATATCAAAGTGAACGAACTTACGCATATTGCAGTGGTAAAAGGTCCAGGCCCATTTACATCAGTCAGGGTGGGGGTTACTATCGCAAATAGTTTAGGCTTGGCTCTAGGAGTAAATAAATACGGATTAAAAAAAAACGATAAGTTCAATCCAGAATCAATAATAAATAAGATTCTAACTAACCGTTTAAAACCGGATAAAACGATAATACCTTTTTATAATAGAAAGCCAAACATTACCAAGCCAAAGAAAAATAATAACACGCGACCTTGATTAAAAGCAATGAAATAACTATAATAATAGAGTTAATCATATGAAATTTGACGGGAAATGAAAAAAGCACTGAAGCTCTTATTGCTATTCGATACTATGGTAATGTTTTCAACGGCAATGCTAACGCCGATTTATGCGGTATTTGTTGAAGAAATCGGCGGTGATATTCTGTCTGCTTCACAATCTTGGGCCATATTTACTTTAGTCGCCGGGGTGGTTATTTTTTTAATGGGAAAGATGGAGGATAAGGTTAAAGAGCAGGAGCTGGCGATTTCTCTGGGTTATTTTATCATCGGTGTAGGATATTTAGGCTATCTGATGGTATCTTCGGTTTTATCTTTATTTATAGTTCAGATAATAATCGGATTGGGTTTTGCAATTTCTTCACCCGCATTTTCAGCTTCTTTTACACGGCACCTGGAAACAGGTAAATATGCTTCACAGTGGGGTAGCTGGGAGAGTACGGATTACATTGTAACGGCTCTGGGAGCCTTGGCAGGCGGTGTTGTAGCCACGATATATGGATTTACATCATTATTCGTTATTATGGCTATTTTTTGCTTTGTAAGCGCAATTATTATATATTTGCTTCCAAGAGATTTAATTTAAAAACATGTATAAACAAGAAATGGCTAAACTGGATGATCGTTCCATGGTAAAACCGTCTGTTTTGAGATGGGCCTTGTTTACTGTAGTTTTTACAGCATTGTCGGTGGTTACTCCCTGGATAACGCATCAGTTTTCTTTAGCTGGTTCAGTTTTTTTACCCATGCATTTTTTTGTTCTCGTGGCTGGGTTGCTATTTGGTTGGCGAGTGGGGCTAAGTGTGGGTATAATGTCGCCATTGGTCAGTTATTTTATTTCTGGTATGCCCATAGTTAGCCACTTGCCATTCATAACCTTTGAAATTGCAACCTATGGTTTATTTATAGGGTTATTATATAAAAAGTGGCATTTCAATTTATGGGTTTCTTTGTTGAGCGCAATGTTGATCGGACGAATAATTCTTGGTCTAGCTGTATATATTATTGGATTTAAGCTTGGTCCAATAGATTATGTTATTAATGTAGTAAACCTTGGATGGCTCGGCATACTGATACAGGTGGCGTTTATTCCCTTATTAGTGAAATGGCTTGGTCAGTATATGAAAGGTACCGATTAGATGACAAAAACTAAAGCTGAATTACAAGAGTTTAGAGATTGCCCCTGGTCCATTTATGTTACCAAAAGTAAAAAGTTGATTTATAGATCAAACATGGGCGGGATAAATCCGCTACTGCAAGCATTAAACCAACTGGGTGAGGAGATTGCAGGATCTGAACTATTTGATAAGGTGGTAGGCAGGGCTGCAGCATTCTTAGCGGTATATGGCGGCATTCGTCGTGTTAATACCCCAGTTATAAGTATTGCCGCATTGGAGATATTGAGAGAGCGTAAAATCCCGGTATCATACCTGGAAAGAGTAGATAGAATATTAGACAGAGAAAAGAAGGAGCTATGTCCAATGGAAAAGCTATCTCTAGACGCTGATACTCCTGAGCAGTTCGTAAAATTAATTAAACGCAACAATGTCAATATTTTCTAAATTATTTGGTGATGCTAATCAAAGTATTATTAATGGTCTCCAAAAAGAAGTCGAGCTTGTAAATGCGCTTGAATCGGATATAAAAAAATTAAGCGATGAAGGCTTAAAGAAAAAAACTGATGAATTCAAACAGCGACTTAAAGACGGAAAAACATTAGACGACATTCTACACGAAGCTTTTGCTGTAGTGAGAGAGGCAGCTAAGAGACAGGTTGCAATGCGCCACTTCGATGCTCAGATTTTGGGTGGGTTAGTTTTACATCAGGGAAAAATAACAGAAATGCGAACGGGTGAAGGTAAGACTTTGGTTGCTACACTCCCGTTGTATTTAAACGCATTAGAAGGAAAAGGCGCTCATCTTGTTACAGTCAATGATTATCTAGCACGACGTGATGCGGTTTGGATGAGCCCGGTTTATTATAATCTTGGTTTATCGGTTGGCTGTATTCAGCATGATACTGCCTACGTCTATGATCCGGAGTTTGATGCGGAAGAAGAGCAGCTAAAATATCTACGACCTGTTAGTCGAGCCGAGGCTTACCAAGCAGACATTGTTTATGGTACAAACAATGAATTTGGTTTTGATTATTTGCGTGATAACATGGTGCCCAGTCTTGAGCGAAAAGTTCAGCGGCAGCTTAATTATGCGATAGTCGATGAGGTTGATAGCATCTTGATTGATGAAGCAAGAACACCATTAATTATCTCTGCGCCGGCTGAAGAATCAGCTGACCTTTATTATAAGTTTGCCAGATTAATACCACGACTTAAAGAGAACGAAGACTTTAACATTGATGAAAAGATGAAATCAGCCACACTAACAGAAGGTGGCATTGAAAAGATGGAGCAATGGTTAGGTGTAGGAAATATCTATGTTGAGGGAGGCATTGAACAAATTCATCATATTGAACAAGCACTAAAAGCCTATACATTATTTAAGCTGGATCGTGATTATGTAGTTAAAGAAGGTGAGGTAATCATTGTTGATGAATTCACAGGACGAATGATGCCCGGACGAAGGTATTCAGAGGGTTTGCATCAAGCAATTGAAGCAAAGGAAAACGTCAAAATAAGACAGGAAAGCCGTACCATGGCGACAATCACTTTCCAAAACTTTTTTCGCATGTATGACAAACTATCAGGCATGACAGGTACTGCTGCGACAGAGGCAGAAGAATTTTCTAAGATTTATAATCTCGATGTCATCATCATTCCTACTCATAAACCCATGGTTCGTAAAGACAATGGTGATTTGATATATAAATCAGTGGAGGCTAAGTACAAAGCAGTGGTACAGGACATTAAGCGTCAGCATGAGACAGGACGACCGGTCTTGGTGGGTACTATATCGATCGAAAGGAACGAGCTACTAAGTCAGTTACTGGAGCGTGAAGGCGTCCCATATCAGATGTTAAATGCCAAACAGCATGCTAAAGAGGCTGATATTATCACGCAGGCCGGTAGGGTCGGTGGGGTTACAATAGCTACAAACATGGCAGGTCGTGGAGTTGACATTAAGCTGGGTGGGGATCCGTATAATGAAGCAGAGGCAAAAAAAGTTATTGAATTGGGTGGCTTGTATGTGATTGGTACTGAACGGCACGAATCGCGACGCATTGATAATCAGTTGCGAGGTCGTTCAGGTAGACAAGGTGATCCCGGTGAGTCGCGCTTTTTTGTCTCACTGGAAGATGACTTGATGAGAATTTTCGGATCAGACAAAATAAAAAGCATTATGGAGCGCTTAGGCGTACCTGATGATATGCCGATCGAGAATAAAATGATATCAAAATCTATTGAGTCAGCTCAGAAAAAAGTTGAGGGTTATAACTTTGATGTACGAAAGAGGCTGGTTGAATATGATGACGTGATAAATAAACACAGGGAAGTGGTATACAAAAAGCGTAATGAAATACTTCAAGCGGCAAAACACGAAGGTCAATTACGTGAAAAAATACTGGAAATGGTAAATAATGAGATTGAGCAAGTAATATTATTTCACACAGCCGACGAAAGTGGAAAGTCATGGAATATAAAAGAAATTGGTGAAGTGCTAAAGACCATGTTTCCAACTGACATAGATGCCAGTAAGAGGCTAAATGAAATTATGAGTGAAGCAAAAGATAAGCTTCAGGTGGCTCAGCTGAGAACAGAATTAATAAATTATTGTTTTGACTTAGCCAATACAGCTTATGATAAAATCACGGAACAAATCAATAATCCAGAAATGATTAGTCAGATAGAAAAATCAATTGTCCTAAGAAGTATTGACGTATTATGGATGGAACACTTAGAGCATATAGATTATTTACGCAGAGGAATTGGTTTAAGAGGATATGGACAGCGTGACCCGCTAGTTGAATACAAAAAAGAAGCTTATGAAATGTTTTCACAGCTGGTGGGTAGCATTCAGAGTCAGGTGGTATATAGTATTTTTAAGGTAGGTCAAGCTAAAGAAATGACGCCAGACCAAATGCAACAGGGACAGATAATTGAGTCAGGCCCGACCAAAACAATGTTAGAGGGGAGAGGACAGTTTCAGCAGATCCAGCCAGCAGAACCCAAGCAGGATGGTAAAAAAGAAGATCCAGAAGAAACCGTGACCAAACCAGGCCCAGTTGATGGTACAGTTATCAAGGGAGGAAAAATACGGATGAAGGATGGCGCCAAGATTGGACGCAACGATCCTTGTCCTTGTGGGTCAGGTAAGAAGTTCAAGAAATGTCATGGAAAATAACTTTTAAATAAATACTGAAAGAGTGGAATCCGCCGAAGTACAGAGTACGAAGGTGGATGGTAGTGGCAAGAAGTTTAAGAAGTGTCATGGGAAATAGTTGCGAGCTGTTTGTTAATTAGTTGATTGTCAAGCCTTGCTTGATTTGGCAAAGCCGGGGTTAATTAGGAGCGGAGTATTTGCGGATGTGAAGAGATTAAAAATTAATAACGTATAATGTAAAATTAAGTTATATAAGTGTTCCGATATTTCAATATTAATTAGCGAATCATTAAAAAAATGTTTAAGAAAGACAATACACCTGCAGAAAGAAAATTCACTACCACTTTATATTCGGAAGATAAGGCGATAGTTGTTAAAACGGTAAATGAATTAATCAAGGCAAAAAATATGTCTGTTGAGCAGGAATTGTTAGATATACTGAAAAACTGGAGGAACGATGAAAGCTATGCACCTTTATGGAGTATAATCATATTGGGATTGCACTATTCTCGGTCAGCTATTAATTTGTTGCTTGATGTTTTTGATTCAGACGCAGATATTTGGGCAGAAGCAGCGCTTGAAGCACTGGAGCGAATTGTCGAAGAACATGGTGAATCGGTTCTTGATCCAATTGAGCAGTTCATAGAGGAACGATTAGGCCACGATCCATATGACTCACGCTTATATGCTTATGGCCCGATTGCTGTATTAACTGATAGCGAACGGAGTAAACGTTTTTTAATCAGAGCCATGGAGCTTGATAATGTCTGGTGCGAGTCAATCGCCTATGACTTAATTCGGTTTGGAGATAAAAAGGTATTATCTATATTCCGGCGAGCAATAGAATATGCACATCGTGATAAAGATTACGACAGAGAAAAAGAATTGAGAGATTCGTATTGTTTGCTAGCCGGCGTGTATCAGCAGAATTACGATGATAATTATTTAAGAAAACAGCCATGGGAGGAGCGATGGTCTGATAAATTAAACGAGCTGGGAAAAAACGATCAAGAGATAGATAAATATTACGAAAATAAATTCTCTGCTATAAATAAAAATTTCAAAGATAAAGAACTTATAAAGGAAGTCGAGGAACATAATTCTATGCGGGATAATTATACTTTGGATAATTTTAGTTTAAACGAATATCTTAAAATAAGAGAACGAGGAGAGGTTGAATATGATTTTCAGTCTGCCTTGCTTATTTCAGGTTTAAGTGATTTATATAGCGTGGAAGATGTTCAAAAAGTTATTAATAGTACAACTAACCCTTCAGAGGCACTGAATAAAATTTTGGGAGATTACGAATTACCCAGCAGGGAAGGAATGAACGAATTTACGATCAAATTTCAGAATCTATGGAACAACACGCCCAGAGAGGAATTTCAGGGATTGATGCCAATTGAAATATCTGAAATTGGTCTGAAGAGAAAGATTGGACGCAACGATCCTTGTCCGTGTGGAGCGACTAAATCAGACGGAACATCGATAAAATTTAAACATTGTCATGGAAAATAACTTTTAAATAAATACTGAAAGAGTGGAATCCGCCGAAGTACAGAGTACGAAGGTGGATGGTAGTGGCAAGAAGTTTAAGAAGTGTCATGGAGTATAGCAATTTAAAAATTAAAAAGTATAATTGAAGTATATGAATGTCCCACTGTACAAACAAAAGGAAAACAGTTGTGGACCAATGGCATTTCGAATGGTGTTGGCGTTTTATAATTGCCGGATTACTGAAAAAGAAATCTGGTGTTAGGATGATTAAGCTAGCAGAATGTGCAAGAAGCTTAGAAACTTGTTTGGGGCGTAACATTGTTTGAAAAATTGGATGGTATTCTGAAAAACAAAATCAACAAATAAATTAGTATATAATATGACTTAAATAACATGTACTCAGATTCAAGTGAGGGACTCAACAAAGAGAATAATAAAGCAATCTTTTTCTTTACACCGTCATTTCATCCACTGGACAATTTTTCAGCTCATAGGATAGATATTTGGAATATAAGTTTTCCAACCGCTGAACATGCCTATCAATGTAAAAAATTTAATCATAATAAAGATATATCTAATCAAATACTTTTAGCCCGTAGTCCGGAGAAAGCCAATCAAATAGGGAAGCAGCATAGAGATCAAATACCACAGGGATGGCATGATCAGAAAGTAGCCATTATGAAAGAAATTCTTCGTGCAAAAGCTGAGCAAAATCATGATGTACAAAAAGCGTTACAGCGATCCGGTAATAAAGAGATTATAGAGAATTCTCCGGTTGATAATTTTTGGGGGAACGGTCCAGACAATGATGGTAAGAATATGATTGGCAAAATTTGGATGGAATTAAGGAAAGAACAAACAACAAATGGAAAATAAAGACCTATATTATGTAGCAGTAAAAGTCTTTCTACGTAACAAGAAAGGTAAATTACTGATCACCAAGGATAGGTTTAACGATGGTTGGGATATTCCTGGTGGTCGTTTGAAACCCAATGATTTTGAAACCCCATTGGAGCAGGTTATTGAAAGAAAAATTAATGAAGAGCTGGGAGATGAACTGGATTATCGTATTGATGCTCCGATTGTTTTTATGAGACACGAACGTTTAGAAGTTTTATCATCTGGCGAAAAAGCCGAACGAAGAATATTTGCCGTTGGATATAAGGCGGAATATTTGAGTGGAGAAGTAATGCTTGGTAAAAATCATATAGAACATCAGTGGGTTGATATAAAAAACTTTATACCAGAAAATTATTTTAATGGAGGATGGTTAAAAGGCGTAAAAGAATATATACAGAAAATACGCAACTAAGAGATTTAATGAAGAACATAGAAAAGAAAATCATCAAACACCTAAAAGATCGTGGCTGGGACAATCTGCGTCCTTCAGATATCGCCAAGTCTATTATGATCGAAGGGGCAGAGCTATTAGAGTTGTTTCAATGGGAGAACCTTCCGCTTAAAGATATTAAGCGTGATAAAAAGAAAGTAAACGAGATAAAAAAAGAACTAGCCGATGTGCTTATATACACCATAGAAATGGCTGTGCTTTTAGGCATCGATTCAGAAAAAGCAATTCTTGAAAAGCTTGATCATGTGAACAAGAAATATCCGGCTAAGCTCATGCGTAAAGATTCTAAAGGTGATCCTGGCACAGGAGAAGACTCTGACTATTGGCGTATAAAAAAAGACTACAGGAAGAATGGAAAAAAATCATAAAAAGATTTCAATTAAAAACAGATATAATAAGAACATAGTACTTATTGTCGATGAAGTTGATAATCCGAAAGGATTGTCTTTTATCATGCATGGTCTGGGTGGATTTAAAGAGCAAAACCATATAGTAGGCTTTGCAGAAACTTTTAACAAGAATAATATCACTACCGTCAGACTTGATACAACAAATACGATTGGTGAGAGTGACGGCAAGGTGGAAAATATATCAGTAAAGGGGTCGATTGAAGACTTGGAAGATGTTATTGACTGGGCCAAGTCACAGGATTTTTATATGGAGCCGTTTTTTCTGGCTGGGCATAGTATGGGAGGCTTGTGTACTATTTTGTATGCTGAAAAACACCCCGAGGCTGTAAAGGGCCTGGCACCAATAGCCACAAATGTATCCGGTGAATTATTGTTCATATACTTTCCAAAAGAAGAGTTAGCTGCTTGGAAAAAGTCCGGTTGGCAAACCAGAGAGAGTAAATCAAAACCGAGAACAACAATCAGGATACCGTGGTCATTCATGGAAGAAATGTTAGAATATGATGTGTTGGATAAGCTAGAGAAAGTTAATATGCCCGTAGTTCTAATAGTAGGGGACAAAGACGATATTTCTCTGCCCGTACAGCAAAAGTTATATGAGAAATTAAAAGGACAAAAAGAACTTCATATGATTAGGGGGGCTACTCATTGCTTTAGAGAAGATGGGGCCTTAGATGAAGTAAAGGATTATCTTGATAGTTGGATAAAAAAACATTTTAATGATTAAAGGCATTAACATGAAAAGAATAATAATTGTTGATAAAGATGATAAACCTATTGGCTTAAAGGACATTGCAACGATTGATCAGAACGACATATATCGTGTAACTGCCCTATGGATTACTAACAGTAATGATGAAATATTATTAGCTAAGCGTCATGCAAATAAAACTCATGATCCGGGTAAATGGGGCCCGGCTGTTGCGGGAACGGTCGAGGAAGGAGAAGGTTACGATGATAATATATACAAAGAAGCTGATGAGGAGTTGGGCATAAATGGAGTAGAATTTACCAAAGGACCAAAAATAGAAATTAAAATAAAATATCATTATTTTTGTCAATGGTATTTACTGAACACAAATAAAAACATTAAAGAATTTACAATTCAGAAAGATGAAGTTGTGAGAATAAAGTGGTTCACAAAAAAGGAATTTCTTGATGAGCAAGAGAAGCACCCTGAGAAATTTATTGCTAGTATGAAAAGTTATTTACGAGAGTTGGTTATATAGATATATATAAGTGTAGATAAACGTCCCCGCAATTTGAAATTTCGGGGACGTGAAGAAAGAATGATGTAACTAACTTAGGCAATTGCATGTAATGGGTAAATAGGGATTGACCATGTCAGTCGCGACTGACGTGGTTGACAAAGACAGAAAAATCTGCTAATATTAGTATCAGAGGGAAATCAAAATAAAAACAAACAGAGGCTAGGTGTCTTACTAGCCTCAAAGGCCTACAAAAGGCCACTGGGACTGCGATGCCTAGCCTTATTTCCTCGATTTCTCTCCACGCTACCCAGTTCTATTTGAGGTAAAAAACAAAAACAAAATGTTACGCAAGTTAATATTATTTAGTATTGTAAGTAGCATTCTAACAGGTGCGACTTTTTTATTTGCCACAGAAACTAAGGCGGAACAAACACGTGAACCGTTATTGAAAATTGTTGATCCAACGTCTCTAGCAATAGAAAATAGTTTTTTGGTATTTGACGAGGAATTCAAAGGTGGTGGGACTGTCGCAGTTGGTGACTTGGGTGGTGATGGTGTTCCTGAGATCATTGTAGGTGCCGGGGCAGGGGGTGGACCTCAAATACGTATTTTTAGATTGGATGGCTCAGCCATAAAAAGTTTCTATGCCTATCCTGAAAATTTTACTGGTGGCGTTGAGGTAACAACAGGAGACCTGGATGGTGATGGTATCGATGAAATTATTACAGCACCTGGTTTCAAAGGTGGGCCTCAAATAAGAATTTTCGACGGTCTTGGAAATATAAAGTTTAATCCAGGATTTTTTGCTTTTCATACCGATTATAGAGGTGGTGTTCATTTAACTGCATGTGACACAGATGGTAATGGTCAGGACGAAATAGTTGTGGGAACAGGGTACAATAGCCAGCCTCATGTAAGAGTGTTCAATCGCTACGGAAAATATACTGGTACTGAATATAGACCTTTTTCAGAAAATCATCAGGGAGGTGTTTCAGTTGCTTGTGCAAATGTTGATGGAGGAATAAAAGAAGAGCTAGTCATGGGAGTAAACTCATATGATCAAGCCTTGGTAAAAGTATATAAAAATGATAGACATCAGACTGTTCTGGGAGAATTCTTAGCTTTTCCAGAAACATTTAAAGGCGGGGTTAATTTAACTGGAGGGGATATTGATGGTGACGGTTTTGATGAAATAATTGTAGCTGCTAATTCAGGAGGTGGTCCTCATGTAAGAACATATGAAGCTTATGGCAAAGAACTCCGACCAAGCTTTTTTGCCTATGAAGAAGATTTTCGAGGGGGCGTTCATATTGCTGCTGCAAATGTTACGGGAAGCCCCAGCGCAGAAGTATTTACTTTGCCAAGCAAACAAATTGCAGAAGGACGCGTTGATATTCCACAATATATTGAGGTAAATCTTGCTGAACAAAAGTTAATGCTTTATGAGAATGGTATAAAGACAGTTGAATACACAATCTCTAGCGGAAAACCAGGCATGGATACTCCAACCGGGACATACCATATTATGAATAAAGCGCCTCTGGCATACTCAGCACCCTATGCGCTCTGGATGCCGAATTGGATGGGTTTTACCAGTCAAGGTCATGGATTGCACGGTTTACCATTCTGGCGTTTGCGGGGCGGGGGGGTTTATTATGAAGGCGAGAATCATCTGGGTTTGAAAGTATCTCATGGATGTGTCAGACTACCAGTACCCGGATCAAAGGTGGTTTTTGAGCGAGTCAGTGTAGGTACGCCAATATTTATATATTAGATTTAAATAAAAATAAAAACAGCCAAGTGCGCTGTTTTTTTGTAGTGATAAATTAAAATTATTAAATGACTATCTAATATATAAATCCTAAATCCGAAGGAATGACGAATGACAAAATTATAATATCAAAATAATTCCTTTAAAAATATAATATTGAACATTTAACATTAAAGCATTAGAATTTCCTTCGATATTCATGCTTCGAATTTTGAATATATTTAATACCTATTTTTTCTTTATTACTGTCACTTTCCCATGAGTAGCATCTACATCAACTAAGTCTCCATCACGCAATACTTTTGTAGAATATTTTGTTCCTATAACGCAGGGAATGTTTAGTTCACGAGATACAATAGCAGCGTGACAGGTAATTCCTCCAATGTCTGTAATTATAGCTCCAGCCTTCTTAATTGCAGGAATTAAGTCAGGGTGGGTTGCTATCGAAACCAGAATATCTCCCTTTTGCAGTTTTTGTATATCGGCAGGAATATTAACTATTGCCACTCTGCCTCTGGCACGACCCGGTGAAGCACAATCACCATTTAGCGTATCAATATTTGAAATATCTTCCTTAATGAAATTCAATGCTTTCAGGAAACGATCAGCCTTGGCTCCTTCTAATAGTAAATCACTTTCAAGCTTACCAACAGAATATTGTAGGCTTAGTTTTATCCGTTCATTCAATATTGACGCGGAGTATTTATTTGTAAGTAATAAGCTTTTGAATTCGTTTGGATACATAAAACGTATTTGCATTGTTGAAAGATAATACCTTTTACCAATTTCTTTGAATAGGTTTTCAATTGTGGAATAGCTGTAAAACATAGAGTCCTTACGAGTTGCTTTTGTAAAAACAATGTCTCTGGCAAAAGCAAATAAGTTTTTATGTGTAATATCGATTTTTAATAACTTCTCTAAATGAGACTGTGAACGTAATAAATTCTTTTTGTTGCGATGCAAATCTTTTAATGTCTTTTTAGGATCAGTATTTTGCCTAACCAGACTACATAAAATATCGATAAAGTAATCATTGTTCCAGCTCGGACCAATGGTACCATAGCCGATCCAACCATACTTTTCTGTGTGAGAATCTATGAGTTTTAGTAGGGTTTTATCAACTTTGTATAGATCGTTTACAATTATACGAGTCTCAGTATTCTTAAAATAATTCTTTAATTTAGCATTTTTATATATGTATTGAAGAATATATAGAAGATCTTTATTTTCTTTGGCACCGCTACCATCTTTAGTAGGAGATGTAAGGATAGAAAAAACCTCGCCTGGTGATTTCTGTTTTACGTTATCAAGCTTAGATAAATAATCCATGAGATAATTTGATAAAACATTTTCACCAAAATCAACGGTTGTTTGTATCCAATGACACATATGTAGATCACTATATGCCTGATAGTAATATTTAAAGAGAGAAAAAAGCTGTTTTTTTGTAAGACTTGCTAAATTAGTTTTTTTCAATTTGTCAGTTTCAGAGATTAAATAGTCTTGTTGTTTTTCTAAATACTTAATATATTTTTTACCCCAAGCAAGATCATTGATAGCTTTTTCTAAAACCTCATTTGAAATTTTATTAAACTCACTTTTTATTACTGTGATAGAGCACATATCATTACGGTAAAAAGCTAGTAGTTTTGAAAAACGATTGGATATTCCTAGATTTTTGAATAAAGCATTTGCACTATGGGTATTCCAAGCAACTGCAACCATCATAGGATAATATCTAGGCATTTCTTCAATGACAATCCAACGCTCTTTTGAAGAATCCTTGATATGTGCCTTAAAAAGTTCAGATAATGCTCTGTAATAAGGAGATTTAATATTAAGTGAATGAAACACTTTTCGTCCCTTTTTATACTCCAATAAAATATCCAGCTTTGTTAGCTTTAATAATTCACGATGAGTGTTGGCAGGGTCAGTCTTGGTTTTCTTAATAATTTCCTGAGTATAAAAAGACCTGTCTTTATTATTGAAAAAAAGCTCTAATACCTTTACTCGGGTGGAGGAGTTGAATAGCTTGTCTAACATGTTGTTGTGAAAAAGTGAATAGTTATTGTATATAATACAATAATAATAAGGTAGCATGTAAGTTGTCAAGCGGTCAAAGGCTTGACAATTTGAGCTACTAGGCGTACAATACATTGTTCTTTGAAATGTAAATATACCTTCTGCTCAAGAGGAGGTATTTGGGTTTGGCACATACCGAAAGGGGTGAATCTGATGACACGCGGGAAACTCAGTACTCAGAGTGTTTTGTGGAGAGTAGCACCGCTATTCTTCCATGATGTCGGTAATGTTGATCAGGTTGATGCGGTAACCAGAGTTGATTTTCTTGGCTGGGACTTGGTCAGCACGAACCCTGAACTGGCGCTAGAAAAGGATATGCCTGCTTGGGTTTACTGGGATGTTACCAAATATCTGAGGTATTGGGTGTTTTTATTCACCCTGTACCATCCGATTGATCGAAAATTCTTAGGCATCGGAAGCCATCCGCAGGATCTCGAATGGTCCATGTTCCTGTGGGATACTGAGTCCGAGGAAGTTGTGGCGGGTATGACCCTATTTCATCATCTTTGGTACTGGTCATCCGAACCTAAGAGTGGAATCAAGCCACGCGGAATATTCTATGATTACATGCCACTCATGCTGGATCCGAATTCGAAAAGGCCAAGAGTACATGTACAGAGTGGCGGACATGGTCAAAGACCGTTCAATCCCAACCGAGGATGGGATCAGCGCATGGTGCTGATACCGAGCCGTGTATATGCTGATGTACCATGGGAAGTCCCGTGGGAAGAGGTCGGAGACCATGCGCAGAGAACGGTTCATTATCGTCTTGATCGTATCACACGACGCGGTGGGCTTTGGTCACATCGACATGATCCAAACGTTATCGTACGTAAAGACGAAAGACAGGATCGTCTGGCAGTCAAAAAAGGAGGACGTATTGTTCCTTCAGCCGCTACGCCGCCTTGGGCGACGGGGTCAGTCGAAGGACTATCCAGAGTAATCGTGGGCGGTCGCGTCGACTGGTTGTCACCAGTGGTGATTGATCCCCGTGAAGTCTTTCTGAAAGGACTCAAGGGTTTCAAAGGGCGACTTCATAAAGACTGTACGTTTTCCAACCCTTTTACCGGGTACAGGAGAATAGTATAGCCAATATGGGACTCCCAGGATTCATTTCCTGCGAGCCCCTTTTTTATTTACATAGAGCCAACCATTAAAGGAATTCAATGATTGTAAACAATAAGTGTCAGCTCTTCCTTTAGCCACCGTAAATAATCCGCCGAAGTCAATTACTTGACCCATGACAATGGTCTATCATGACATAGGCGGATCTGATTATTTCTTTAGCCACCCGCCTCGACTCGCATCTCAGTGAGGCGGGCTGCAAAGAATCAACCATTAAAGTTTCACGAGTAATATAAATAAATGGTGTGAGTATTTGCTTTCTTTAGTGTTTCAGGCTGAAGCTTTACAATCCATAGTTCACCCATTGTTAGCCACTACTTAAAACACCATCACTATTCATGCTGAGCAGCGGGTATATATTAATGAATACCAAGTTACTTCTCAAACAGCTCGCCGAGTGTCCCTGCTCGGCAAATATTAACAATGCGAATATTGGGTTATTGTTTGCTTCAAGGCGTAGTTCAATTTGAGATACCGGATCTAGGTCCGGTATGACAGAACTGTGGAGTATAGAAGCTTTTAATCAATAAGTCATACCTATAATTGATACCCTTTCCTATACCAAGTAAATATTGTATAATATCAACAGTGTTAATTAACTATATAAATATGACAGAAGACAATAAAAAAGGATATGGTGCTCGTACTTTCTGGGGGATAGTGATCATATTAATTGGGGTAGTGTTCTTACTGCATAAAATGGATGTCATTGTTGATATTGGATTTTTCGGATATTTGTTTTTAATAGTTCCTGGTATTGGACTATGGTTCCTGTTTTTCTCTAGACGAGGACGAAGGGGTATTGAAGGCCTTCTCATTCCAGGAACAATACTGACTCTACTGGGTGCGTTTTTTATGTATCAGGAGATAAATGATTGGGAATACTCCGGTGAAACTTCATTTATTTATATTATTATTGTGGCTTTATCATTTTTTTCTGCTCATATATTTGGTAACAGGAGTAGAGGTTTTTTGGTACCGGCCTGGATATTGACGATCGTTAGTTTAATAATATTATTCACGACAACCATCAAATGGGATTTTATCTGGCCAGCGGTTGTAATTGTTTTAGGTTTATGGTTGTTAGTTAAACCTAAAAGAAAAAATCAAAATATCGTTGAAGAACAGCCGGAAAATAAAGAAGATGATCAAGGGGCTTGACAAATGTTGAGTTATACTATATTATCAAGTATTATTTAAACATTAGTTGTTTATCCGAATGTATAGATTGTTAGGAAAAATAAGTAAAATCACTAATATTAGCTAACCATAAGCGTGGTTAGTTTTGTTTATATATAAGTTATCGAAGTAATTAAAAAATTAAGCAATAAAACAATGAGTAAATCATTTGTTAAGGGCGTAAATATAGTAGCCCAAGTAGCCTTAATAGCTTATTTCTCCGGAGTAGGCGCGTTTATAATGCCTGTTTCAGTGAATGCTCAAGAGTCCACAATTGGACTTAACGGTGCTACCCTTTCTAAGCCACCGACTGATCAAGGGGTCTTATATCTGATACATGGATTTGTCGGAGATGATATAGATATGAATGGTGCTTGGGAAAGTTCAACAGAACCGGGTCAAGGTGGCGTGATCGTTACGATTGAAGGTAATGGAGTATCTAGGCAGACAACTTCAAATAATGTAGCACCTGTTGGGCGCTATGAGTTTAAAGGACTTAGAGTAGGAACTTACACTATATGTGAGGATATTAGTGCTGATACAAATAAGGTACAAACATATCCAACTAATCCAGCTTGTCATGAAGTGACAATTGAACCAATCAAAGATACTACACATATAGGACCTGTAATGCTTGGAGACTATAATTTTGGTAATTACACTTATGGTGCAATTAACGTAAACAAATGGGAAGATAAGAATGCTAATACAGTTTGGGAACCTTCTACAGAAGATGGTCTAGAGAGCTGGACTATAAATCTAATGACGAACTGTTCTAGTAATCTTAGCCATTATGACTATGATAATTTAAGTAATCCAAAAACTGTAACCTTAGCTGATTTCACTATGTTTGGTCAGTTGTATAGCAACAAAGATGATTCGGCTGATTTAAGCCAAGACGGTTATGTAAGCTTGCCTGACTTAAAGTGTTTTAACTATGTATTTACTCATTTCGACGATGAAGAACCATATGACAACATAACACCATCGGAACCATTAGTATTAGACACACAGATGACTAATTCAGTAGGTGCTTATGCATTTACTGGACTAGAGCCTGGTACATATATGGTTAATGAGGTTATGCAAGTAGATTGGGCACAGTCATTTCCAGGTGATAATCAGCCTGTTTCTAAGACTGTAACTTCAGGTGCCAGTCTTTCACAAGACTTTGGTAACTATCAGCCAGCAGAAGAAGAGGAAGAAGAAGATGACCCTGTTGAAGTAACTCCAGTTATCAGATTAGACTTAGCCAGCGATCAAGACATGGTCCCTGCCGGTAGTAATGTAGTTTACACGGTAGACTGGGCTGTCGTTGATGCTGATGTAACAAATCTAGTTCTTAAAGCTGAACTTCCAGAAAATACAGGCATTGTTTCTGTTATGGATAGCGCTGAGGCAAGTATTGCCACAGTCAACAATGGTGAATATGATTTATCAACAAATATGGTTACCTGGGAATTAGGTAATAAAGCTGTTGGTACTTCAGGCATTGCCACATATACTGTCTCAGTAGATTCAAACACTGCTGATGGTACAGTATTAGAGTCAGTGGCAACACTTAATAGCAATGAAACCGAGGCTGTTTCTGCAAGCGTACTAGTGGATGTATCAAATACTCCAATGTTAACACTGGTTAAATCAGTTGATAAAACACTGGTATCTCCAGGAGACAGTATCAATTACACAGTCGAAGTCATTAACGAAGGCTATGCCGATGCTGTCAATGTTCAGTTAATCGATGAATTAGACAGTGAACTCTATTATGGCGACGTATTAGGCAATACCAGAACACTATCTTCCAGCGGTAATCTGGCGGTTGGTGACAGTATGTCATTTACCTATCCTGTAACGGTAAAATCCGGTACAAAAACTGGTACTTACTCCAATTCAGCAACATTAACAGCTGATAATCATGGAACTATTACTGCTACAGCACCGGTTACCGTTCAAGCAGCTACAACTGTAGAAGAAGTGTTGCCAAGCCTGGGTGTTAATAAATCAGTCGATGCTCCATTTGCTAATCCTGGTGATACGGTTAACTACACAGTAACAATAACCAACAATGGCGATGGTCGGGCCGTAAATACAGTATTAACAGACACCTTGCCAGTTGGATTCACTTTTGCTGAAACAGGCGGTGATAATAGAACATGGAAATTAGGTGATCTGGAAGCCGGTGAATCAACTACGGTTACATATGCTTCAGTCATTGATGCCAGCGTTACGGCTAATACATACAACAATGTAGCTACAGTATCGGCTGACAATCATGATGAGGTTACAGCAACCATAGGCCTTGAAGTTCGTGAAGCAGAGGTCTTGGGTGCGGAAACAGTCGCCAGTGGACCAGAAACATTAGCAGAAACCAGTACCGGTACACTTGATTATCTGATGATGGCTTTAGCTGGTATGGTTTTAGCAGGTGCTGGATTTCTATTGATTCGACAACGAGAATATTCCCGAACTTAAACAATTCGATATAACAATTCAAGTATGAAAAAAGGGAAAGCTTTATCCCGCAAGGTTTTAGTATTTCGATTAGTCTTAACTATCGTTGCTATAATTGCGCTGGGAGTACTGGCTTATCCCTTTTTTCCTACTCTGCAATATGAGCTGGGATTGATCGGCGATAAAAACGAAACAATTGTATCGTTAGTACCGCAAGAACCGGGCCGTAGAATTGATGAAAATGCACCGGACATAAATACATTGGTAATTCCCAAAATTGGAGTTGAGATGCCAATAGTAGAGGGTGAGGATGAGTCAGCCTTGGATGATGGTGCCTGGCGCATACCTCATACTTCAGAGCCTGATCTGGGAGGAAATACTGTCGTTAGTGGGCACAGATTCAAATTTCTTCCACCCAGCAGTGAAACATTCTACCTTTTAGACAAAATGGAAATAGGTGATCAATTCACTATTTATTGGGAAAAAATTAGATATGATTATGAGATTTTTGAAACGAAGGTAGTAGAGCCGACAGCTGTAGAAATACAAGATAACACAGAGGATAGCCGCGTTACAATTTTCACTTGTACTCCATTGTTTTCTACAGCTCAAAGGTTGGTGGTGATAGGTACGTTGCTAGAATATTAATCTTAGTATTAAATTGATAATACGTTGTATTGTTGGTAATATATTGGAATTATATATATTTATTCTCTGTAGAGTTTTTAACCGCCTCGCCGGCGGGACACCCATTTTTTCTACTTGATTAGAAAAAACGGGTAAAAAAAGAATCAAGCGCCGCCAAACTCCCCCGTACCAGCGCGTAAGCGCGCGGTACGGGGTCAAACAGTTGGCGGCGCGTTTTGTTGGTACTTTATTGATGTTTAATACATTAAATTTATTTTAAGGGGTTGACCCCGTCAGTCGAGACTGACGGGGTTGACAAAACCTGTAAAGCATGTTATCCTTTACTGTTTCTACAAAACAAGGTAATATTTAATTAGATGGCCGATAGAATATACAAAAACATTCGATTAGCCCATGAAAGAAGTTCTCACTACTTCCGGCATTATTTTATTCCCAATGACGGTAATCAGCATCGTCCTAGAATTTTACGCCCAAATTTGTTACGTACATACAGCGTTCTCTTAATATTGGTAAAGATTTTTGTAACAGGGTTCTTGTTTGTCTCATATCCGACACAGGGTCAATTTGCTTCATTTACTTCAGATCAAATAATACAGCTAACCAATGAAGAACGACAGAAAAATGGCTTAGGAACGTTAAGCCAAAATAATGCTTTATCACAAGCGGCCTCAAACAAGGCCCAGGATATGTTAGCCAATGGTTATTTTGATCATACGGGTCCTGATGGAACAAGGCCGTGGGATTGGATATCAGCAACCGGCTATGCTTATTTATATGCCGGTGAGAATCTAGCAAAAGACTTTACCAGTGCCAGTAGCACCGTGACCGCACTAATGAATAGCCCAAGTCATCGAAAGAATATTCTAAATGGAAACTATACTAATATTGGAGTTGCTGTGGCGGACGGTAGCATGAACGGCAAGCAGACAGTGGTTATGGTCCAATTCTTTGGTGCGGTATATGAGCCAGAACCAGTTGAGGCAGCCAGTGAAACAATTGTTACCGAACCAGCACCCGAGCCCACACCTGTTCCTACTCCAGAACCAACACCAACTCCAGCGCCAGTTCCAGAGCCTGTTCCAACTCCCACACCGGTTACAGAGCCTGAGCCTGAAGTTTATTCAGCTGAATTGGTAGACCAAAGTGATGATTCAATGCAGCTGGCTAGTGGTGTCGAAACAACTATCTGGGCAGAGTTTAAAAATACTGGAAATGTCACATGGACTAACTATGGACCGCACTTTGTGGCATTGAATTTAACGAACCCAACAGGACGGGATAGTGTCTTTAGGCACAATGATTGGGTGGAACCATTTCGTCCAATTGTAATGGGTGAGGCAGATATAAAACCTGGTGAAATTGAACGTTTTGAATTTCCTGTCTTAGCACCTGAAGAATCAGGAACATATAACGAAGGTTTTGGTTTAGTGGCCGAAAATCTGACCTGGATTGACGGTGGCACTTTTGTTGTACCAATAATTGTATCCAATCCAGCGTCGGTAAAACCGGCTGAAACCGTTGCCACACCGGACGAAGAACAAAACATATACGAAGAGGTTAGTTCTACTCCAGTGGCTACTTCGCTATCACCAGATGGAGAGACTTTAGTTGAGCAAGCCAAGATAGAAAGAAATACAGGTTTTGAAGGTAAGCTGATCTATTATTCACAAGTATTTTTTCTGCTATTATTGATTTTCCTGGTAGTATCTTTGGTAATGAATATATTTATTGAGATAAGAACACAGCATTATCCAACTATTTTTCATACACTTTTAGTAATAGCATTGGCAGGATTGATATTTTTAACCAAGTTGCATTTTATAGAATCATTCGGCGGATATTTGAATATAGTATAAGATAGAAAGACGGCAGGGGGTGTGTTTATACCATGCCCCACAAGTCAATAATATTCACAAATAGTTTAATAGGATTTCTGACGGGTGTGTTTGTACACTCGTTTTATGTATGGCCTGAAAGTGTATCTCTTTTTGTTGTGGTTGTTGGAATATTAATGTTTGTAGTGATTAGGCATAGGGTATATAAATTGCTTGGTATTGGACTGGTGTTTTTTGCGCTGGGCGGATTTTATTATGTTTTAAGGCTGCCTATAGAAACACCAAAAGCCATACAGTATTACAACGATGAGTGGTCAACGTTTTCAGGGACAATCTCAACAGAAGTGGATCGTCGGAGCGATAAACAGAAAATAGTATTAAGCACTAAAACCATTAAGATTGATGGAACTGATAAGCCGGTTAGCGGACGAGTATTAGTTAACGCGGATCTTTATCCTGAGTATGAATATGGTGATGAGCTGGATATTTCATGTCGGCTGGTTGCTCCGGAACCGATCGAGGATTTTGCCTATGATAAGTATTTGGCACTGACGGGAGTTTATTCAATCTGCTATCGCCCAAAAATTGAAATAACGTCTCAAAATGAAGGTAGTATTGTGTTTTCACTTATTTATAAAGCGAAGCATTCTTTAATCAACATTGTAAACAGAATGATGGGGGAGCCGCACGCTGCTTTTTTAGCAGGATTACTGGTGGGAGCTCGTCGGGGGATTCCCGACAATCTTTTGGAAGCATTTAATCGTACAGGCGTTACGCACATTATTGCGATTTCTGGCTATAATATAACTATTATTGCTTCGATAGTACTTGGTTTAACTCAGAAGTATATCGGACGAAAAAGAGCCTTTTGGTTGGTTCTGTTAGCGCTGGGATTTTTTGCTGTGATTACAGGCGCACAAGCGTCAGTCATACGAGCAACAATAATGGGCATAGTTGTTTTATTGGCGCGACAAGTAGGGCGTCTTAGTAATGTTGGGAATGTAATGGTTTTAGCTGCATGGGTTATGGTTTTGGTAAATCCGTTAGTGCTGGCTTATGACGCCGGTTTTCAGCTGTCATTTTTAGCTACGATCGGGCTGGTTTATTTAGTTCCTAAAATGGAAAAATATTTTCAGTGGGTACCGGAACATATGAGTTTACGTGAGTCATTGGTCTGTACTCTGTCAGCCACTTGTTTAACTTTGCCATTGATTGTCTATCAGTTTGGCCGATTGTCATTGGTAGCGCCAATAGCCAATATAATGATATTACCGTTTATCCCTATTATTATGGCGATTGGTTTTGGAGCGGCGATGCTGGGATTTGTCTGGATTGGCCTGGGTCAGGTGGTTATTTGGATGGCTTGGTTGCTATTAAGCTATGTAATTATTGTGGTTAAATTGTTTTCGGGATTAGGCTTTGCTTCCATTGAGATTCCTCAGATGCCAATAGCTGTATTAATTGTTGGATATTTGTTCATTTTCAGTCTAATAAAAAATCCGCTGTCGTTAATAAAGCGTCAGCGGATATCTGGGGGCAGATGATTACCCCTGATACATCTCCGCGAGCCTTGCTTCAATCAGGGCGATGTCATCTGGTGGCCCAACATAGAAGGGGGCTCGTTCGTGCAGGGCTGTTGGCATGTGATTGAGAGTGCTCTCGCGTCCATTGCTTGAACGACCACCAGCTTGTTCAGCTATCATAGCCATAGTTGAAAGTTCACTTAGACAGCGCAGTTTACCTTTAGGACTCTTAGAATCCGGAGGGTAGAGAAAGACACCACCAGCCAGCAGATTACGGTGAAAGTCAGCGACCAGAGAACCGATATACCGAGCACTGCGGTCTCTGCTGAGTTCGAAGATGAGACGGAGGATAACTGGATCCCAGCTATGCCGGTTACCCTCATTGACCGAGTAGTACTTACTCGGTCTGGGAAAACGGATGTTCGGATGCGAGAGGAGAAACAGACCTGAACCGGTGTCGAGGGTAAAACCATGAACTCCATTACCGAGTGTCATTACCAGCATTGTGCCTGAGCCATAAATGACATAACCAGCTGCTATCTGATTTTTGCCTGGCTGTAAGAAATCCTGAGGTTGAACCTTTCTGTCAAATTGAGGGCAGGGGAGAATGGAGAAGATCGTGCCAACACTTACGTTAACATCAATGTTAGAAGAACCATCCAAGGGGTCGAGAACCGTCAGGTAATTACCCGGGGTGGTTGATAGAATGATTCCTTCATCCTCTTCAGTTGAGATGGCTGCAACACCTTCACAAGGTATAAGGTGATTCACTAGCGTATTACGGGCAAGTACGTCAAGTTTTTGTACCTCCTCGCCTTGAACATTGATACCGCCAGTAGCTCCCAACACACCTGCCAGGCCAGCGTTATTGACTTGCCGATGGATAAACTGACAACCGGCAAGAATATTAGCCAGCACCAGCGTTAGCCGACCTTTAGCCTGGGGGTGTCCAAGCTGCTGGGCAGCAATGAATTCCATCACGCTCGTCCCTATCTCAATCGACATACAGACCTCCTTATCCTAGGTAACTACGGGATGTAAAGGGCAAATATTTTCAGGACTATAACTTAGCAATATTAATATTTTTTGTCAAAAGAGTAATGAACAATAGAGTAAAAATTATTATCGGATTAGTGATTATAATGGCTGGTCTTTTAGTAATACTATTTTTTCAATCGGGTCAGGATACTATTCGGATAATCTACTTTAACGTGGGTCAGGGTGATTCGATATTAATAGATGCCCCAGAAGACTTCCAAATTCTTATCGATGGAGGACCCAATGATACAGTTGTAGAAAAATTGGGTGAATATATGCCATTTTATGATCGAACCATTGAGCTAATGATTCTGACACATCCGCACGCTGATCATGTTAATGGACTGGTTGAGGTATTAAAACGTTATAAAGTGAAACATGTTTTGCATAACTACGTGGAATATAAAAACAGCGCCTATGAGCGTTGGTTGGAGCTGATTGAAGAGCAGGGGATAGACAGTACAGTTGCTGTATCAGGATTAAAGTACTCGATAGCGGGAGGCATTGAGCTATCTACGCTATATCCTTTTACTAGTTATGAAGGTCAGGAGGTTGATGACCTGAACAGTTCCTCTGTGGTAAATCTATTGAAGTACAATGACGCATCTTTTTTATTCACAGGTGATATAACCGGTGACAAGGAGCTGGAAATACTTGAACGTGGGATTAATGTATCCGCGAATGTATTGAAAGTTGCGCATCATGGCAGTAAAGATTCTTCAATAGACGAGTTTATTGAAGCAGTTAGACCGGAAATAGCCGTTATCCAGGTTGGAGCTGATAATAAATTCGGTCATCCGGGAGCAAGAGTTATTGGCCTGTTGGAAGAGATGGGAATAAAAACATTTCGAAATGACCTGGATGGAGATGTTGTTTTGGAAAGCGATGGACAAGATATTTGGCAAAAATAACTCAGATTGATGCTGATTTGTATTGGTGGTATACTTAAGCTATAAGCATTAAACGAATAATTATGAGAAAGATAATCATTGCCCTGAGTGCTATTGGGGGGATTTTTTTTATTGGTCAAGGAGTATTAGCTAGTTATGGGGACACCACGACATATTTGGGTGAGCTGTACAATGGAGATGGTGGACAAGCACTAGAAGCCTATTTGGATTTTCCTGAAGATATAACAGTGGACAGTTCAGGTAATTTTTATATTGCTGATACTTCAAACCATGTTATCCGAAAGATAAACACAAGTGGGATCATATCAACTTATGCGGGTACAGGCGCCTATGGCTCTACTAATGGCGCTAGCACTCATGCTGAATTTGCTCTACCGAAGGGAGTTGCATTAGATGGTGATGGCAATCTTTATATAGCAGATTCGGCTAATAACATGATAAGAAAAGTGGATATTTATGGTGTTGTTTCCACGCTGGTTGGTACAGATCTAAATAGTCCGCAAGGTGTGGCTGTGTATGGAGAATACTTGTATGTTGCAGATACTAATAATAATGCCTTGAAAAAAGTTGATTTGGATAGTGGCGATCTTGAAGTTCTTACAAACGATCTTAATGCTCCAAAAAAGCTAGCTATTGATGACACCGGTACATATATCTATGTGGCGGACAGTGGTAGCTATAAAGTAAAAAGAGTAAATCGTGTGACCGCCGATATTACAGATATTGCTGGCACAGGTACTGAAGAATATGCAGAAGGTGTTGGTGGTGAAGCAGGTTTTGAAAATGTTTGGGGCGTAGCATATTTTGATAACAAGCTATATATCTCTGATGGAGATGGTTTTGACGACAAGTTAAGAGTGATTGATCTAAGTACAAATGAAACTTCGTTATTGGCTTTGGATCAGGTTATGGCCAGTATTAACTTCCCTAGCGGTTTGGTGGTATATGATGGCAGTATTTATGTCACAAACCAAGGAATTGGTACTGTTAGAAAATTTGATTTGACTGATCCTGATGATCTAAATGAAGATTTTGCAGGCTCTGAAAGATTTGGTTATCGCAATGGTGAAGCTGATGAAGTACTCTTTGGACGACCCTGGGACATAGTGTTAAGCCCCGATCGAGAGTGGCTTTACTTGGCTGAAAACAACAAAATCAGAAGAATAGATTATGGCACAAAAGAAACCACGCATGTAATCGGAAGCAGTGTGGATTACTATATCGAAGGTGTGGCTGAGTCTGCCAGATTTAGTAATATTACTTCATTAGCTATTGATTCAGCCGGTGATAATCTATATGTAACAGATCGCTGGAATAATCGGATTAGGAAAATTGATTTATCTACTCAAACCAGCACGTTATTGGCCGGTGGAGGACTTGATAATACTACAGGTGATGATGAAAATGGTTATTTGGAGGGAGTGGGAGAGTCAGCGCGGTTTAATCATCCGGGTGGCATTACCATTTCTCCAGATGACAGATATTTATATGTGACTGATTCTGGAAATAACCGTGTGCGTCGAATAGAGATCGCTACCGGTCAAACAAGCCTTATTGCCGGCTCAGGAGAAGCGGGAAATCAGGACGGGGTAGAGAGTGCAGCTATGTTTAACAAACCATTTGGCATTACAATTGACTCTAGTGGGCATAACTTATACATAGCGGATGAAAATAACCATACAATCAGAAGAATTAACTTAAGCAGTAATTCAGTGACAACAATAGCAGGAACGGGCTCTGCCGGGTATTCAGATGCTATTGGTACAAATTCAGTCTTTTCTTATCCTGAATATATAGCTATCGATAGTATCGGGAATTTATATGTAAGTGAAGTAGGTTCTCACAGAATAAGAATTATTGAAGCAAACACTCACATAACAAAATTGGTTGCTGGATCAGGAGAACGGAGCTATCATAATGGATCGAGGACATCAGCTAAGTTTAATAATATAAAAGGCCTTATAGTAGATCGTCAGTCTAATGTCTTACTAGTAGCTGATTCATATAACGATGTTATTCGTCAAATAGATATAACAGGAGCAGCCCCTTACACTGATTCTGCTCCAACTGCTACATCGGTTAATCCAAAAGAGGTATCACCCTCTTGGGACAAGGGAGATGGTCTGAGAGTGAATATTCTGGGAACAAATTTTCGTCATGGCGCTACGGTCACTTTTGCCAGCCATGAGGCCGTGATTACATATGTTGTCAGCTCAACCGAGCTGGTAGTAGAACTTCCGTTAAGCGTAATGTCACCCGGCTGGTATGATGTGTCTGTCAGTAATATAGACGGACAAACGGCAGTATTAGCTTCAGGTATTGGAATCATGAACAATGATGGACAGGTGCCTGCAGTAGTCTATTCTGTTGAACGATCAGGCAGTTTTTATGCCTATGACAGTAGTCTATCCGGAGGCTATTATATTACTACCGGCAATGTAATTGGAAATGGTAATGAGGAAATTATTACCGGGACGGGTAATGGATTTGGACCCCAGGTGAGAGTGTTTGATGGAGAAGGAAATGTTAAATCGCAGTTTTTTGCATATTATTCGTTCTTACGATCAGGGGTGCGTGTTGCTTCATGTGATTTGGATGGTGATGGTCGTGATGAGATTGTTACAGCCCCGGGACCAGGCGGCCGACCCCATATTAGAATCTTTGATGCTTACGGTAATCCTACGGTAGAGAATGGCTTTTTTGCGCTTGATGGTCAGTTTCTAGGAGGAGCCAATATAGCCTGTGGAGATATTGATGAAGATGGTTTAGGAGAAATATTAGTAGCAGCTGGTCCGGGTGGTGGCCCACATGTTACCGTACACGAAGCAGATGGTTCGCTAATAGGTAATTTTATGGCCTATGCGCCAACTTTCCGAGGGGGAATTAAAATAGACACAATAGATTTAAATGGTGATGGAATAATGGAAGTAATAACCGGTCCTGAACAGGGTGGTCCGCATGTACAGATATTTACAGGCAAGGGACATCAAATAACTCCAGGAACATTTGTCTTTGATCCTAGCTTTAGTGGGGGATTATCTGTAGCAGGGGGAGATGTTGATGGAGATGGCTTGGATGAGATGCTGATTACTCCCGGACCTGAATCCGAAGCCATGCTCAAAGTCTATGAAGACTATGGGGATACATATGTAAATAGTTTTTATCTTTATTCCAGGGATTTTAAGGGAGCAGCTAATATCGCTTCTGGTGATATAAATGGCGATGGCGTGGACGAAATAGTAGCCATATCCGCTTCCAACGGACCGCCTTATGTAGTGTCTTATACTGGCACTGGAGCATTGGTCGGGTCTTAGGTACAAAAAAACACTTACTAATATGTGAGTGAGTTAAAAGTATTTAGTTTATCTTTAAAGTAGCAAAGACGAGATTAGCTTTTAGCAATGAGCTCAGTTGAATGAGGTAATTTTTAAATTAGCCCCTTTTTTGTATAATTGAACCTTTAGCCCAACTTTTTTTGCATGTTCAATATTTTTTTTAGAATCATCTATCATTAAACAATCTTGAGCAGGAAGCTTTAGTTTATCAACAATCATCTGAAAAAAGTTTAAATTTCTACTTTTTAATAATCTATAGTCATATGAAAAAAGCACTACATCAAAAATTGATAAGTTCACAGTTTGTTTAAATTATTATTGCCTTATCTTTTGGGCAATCAGCCAGTATTGCTAACTTATATTTTTTCTTAAGCCTTGGAATGTTAGACCAAATGTTTTTAATTTTTCGTATAGTCAACATGCAATTTCTTGATTCATCTGATGCTTTTTTTGAAGTTTCTTTAAGAAGTCTAGACCAATATTGTTTTGGTTTTATGATATTAGCATAATAGTCACAACCAGCAGGATGATATTTCTTAAAAATATCATTCCGAAAATCAACAATATTTACTTTTTTATTTGATAATGAACTATAAAGGATATCAGCTAGAGTATCCGTTGAATCTCTATAATCAATTTCATCAAGAACTCCATGCCAGTCAAAAATGATAGCTTTAGACATTATGATATGTAAAAAGTTTAATGCTAAAATTATAACATAAATGATAAATACAATCTATTGAAAGTATAGTTACGATGCTTTAATAGTTCTAATCAACGTCATAATCTCTATGCCAAGAGTCATGATTTTGTTTTTCTTACTATACCTTCTTATTTCTTAACATGTCAGGGAAGATGTTGAGGGACATAAGAAAAAGCTGGAGGAGACT
>JAHIZJ010000030.1 GCA_018814765.1 Patescibacteria group bacterium | reverse complement strand
GTTCTGCTTTAGAGGTTATCATATGATTATGCTTAATTGCATAATCATACAACCTTTGAGAACCCTTAATCCACCTATACTTGTAAACTACTTGCATTGAGAACTCCTTTTAAGAGTCCAGTATGTATGTGAACTTGATCACTTGACATGAGTGTATTATAATAAGTAAACTGCAAGGCTGGGCAATTACAGGGCTCTTTACAATACAATGAGGGGGGGGTTATGACCATGCCAGGTGCTGAGAGAGATATTTGCTGGGATGAGTTTACATTTCTTGTGGATCAGCTCATCGAACAAATAGGAGGCCGTCAGTTCGATCTCTACATGCTTGTCTCGCGAGGCGGGCTGATTCCTGGAGGATTACTAGCTAAGAGATCTCCATTTTACAACATTACCGTTCTTTCTATCCAGTGGTATGACGGTAAGACAAAAATGGACAAACCCATTGTCCTTCAAACACCTCATGAGTCTTTACTTCACGGCAAGGATGTTCTAATCATTGACGAAGTTTGGCAGTCAGGTGATACCCTCGCTTTTGCTACTAAACTGGTAACCCGAGCCGGGGGCCGAGCACATACTGCTGTCATTCATTTCAAGCCAAACCAATCAACCAATACTGGTCAGCCGACTTTTCATTCAGAGATTGAAGAGCGTTGGATTCGCTACCCGTGGGAAAAGAGTGAGGGCCAGACGTAAACGGAGAAGGAACAAGGAGGGCACGATGACAAAGTGGACAGTCTGCATTTAAGACTCAAACAGAGCCACGCTCGGATGGTTTGATCGTGATTTTGATGAGACCCCCTTAGTGGGTCAAACGCTGGGACTGGCTCAACGCGATCTGCCCAACCTGCAGTGTAGGGCCGGACAATACAGCTTCACGAGCGTAAATGATCACTCATTTATGGCAGTTATCGTCCTCTCTGAAGCTGACAACCCGGCTGTGGCTGCCCCTAAAGAAGGAGGCTGATCGATGGACGAATGGACATTTACTGTCATGACTGACTGCATGGGTTGCGGTGAGTTCACTATCACACTCGATGGTGGTGTTGTTCAATCAGGAAGCGTCATCGAGGTAAAAACAGCTACCTTTAGAAGGGGTGGCGTGGCAATTGGAGAGTACGAGGTAATATCTTTCAACGCCGCATCTCATACAGCAAACGTGGCTCGGAGATAACGCCTCACATTTCAATAACCATTCTATTCAGATAAGATTGAATCGGATGGTTTTTTATTTACAAAAACCCCCGTAGAAATATGCGGGAGCTTTTGACCTGATTTATCTTCAGAAAATCTTGGTTTTAAAAACTGTTGTTAAGGCCTGTTCTGTCTGCGATTGCGATGGCATTGTCGACAATAAATTGGTCGAGTGCCGTCCGGTTCGAATGGAAGCTCGGTAATTTCGGCTCCACATTCTGAACAGGTCCATTTGCCTTGGAACATTTTTCGTTCACCAAAGCCTTGTTGATCGTCCATTTTTTGAATCTTCTGTAATGCCTTACATGATATAATCTCCCATGATTGACCATATTATGTATCAATCAAAGTGTGATTAGTCTAGTAAAAACACTACTTAACTAATTATGCCTACAGTTTAACATCCAATGATTATTTGTCAATGCAATAGTAAAACATATTTATATCCCCTAGCGCACCTTTCTACTTTTTCTTCTACCCCACTTTCCTGTCTCGAGCCAGGTCGAGAGAAGTGGGGGTAGAGAAAGCTTCAGTTTGGTGGTTATTAAATAACCTCGAACCCCGTACCAATGGTGGTAAATTTTATTGGTTATCGATTACCTAATAAGTAGATACTATTAAAAACATTATTATTGGTTTAGTACTAGACTGGTACGGGATTCTTTGCAGCAGCTAAAGATAGTGCCTATTCGTTTTATCTATAATCTCTACGGTTATTTATTAACTGTCCCTAGGCAAAGAAAAAGAGCGGCTAAGGCATGGTGCCCGAGCCGCTCGACGGATGACGCCATTCAGCTTCATCCTCCAACTGAGTTTTGCGCGATAGGCGCCTCTAGCTGGAGTTGAAGACTCGAATGTGCGTCCCATGGAAACCCCCCTTTCGTGAGTATTTCCCTACGTCCTGCCCGAAGACAGAACAGTGCTCAAAAATATATTATCCTCCTAGCGCAGGTCACTGCGCCTGCGCGCTAAAAAGAAAATGAACGACCAGGATATAAACGCCAGCACAACTTGACTAATATTCACTAAATCAATAAGATAAAGCACTGTACTTTAACAACTGGAACATCAACAAATCGAAACAAGGAAGTATCCTTTGGGCTGAAAAAAGTGGGAGGACTTGTAATGAGGTGTCTGATCGGAATGACGGTTGTTGTGATATTGCTGCTTGGGTTATCCATGCCAGCAAAAGCACAGCATGGACATGGACCAAGCTGGGATCGGGAATTCTTGTATCGATCCTACATCGAGGTGGGAGTGAACCCTCGCTATCTAGGCTCTGACGACGTTGGAGACATTCGATCCAGCATTTTCCGGTTTGATGTTACCGACACTAACCGAGTTCACCGGCTGGCCCTTGAGTACAAGAGCTTCGATAACCGAGTACCGCTCGCAGTCGGGCTCGAACTTCCCGAAGAAGAGTTTTCGCTGGGCCTGGATCACCCGATCGGTCATGGTGGCAATCTGGTGTTC
This sequence comes from Patescibacteria group bacterium, assembly GCA_018814765.1. Taxonomy (GTDB): domain Bacteria; phylum Patescibacteriota; class Patescibacteriia; order JAHIZJ01; family JAHIZJ01; genus JAHIZJ01. The sequence continues at coordinate 19,564 of JAHIZJ010000030.1, read as the reverse complement.
GCCGGCAATATGAACAGCTATAATAGCTCTGACCCATACTGGGTGTTCGGCGTCTATCCAATGTTTAGCTGGGACAGCGGTCAAGAGACGATGGACGAAATGGGTAAACGCCGAAACCGCATCGCCGTCGGAATGGAACGAGACGGTGAGTCAACCACCCTGTTCAACGGCTATGCCCGCATGTACTACCCCAACTTTGGTTTTCTGTTGGGGGCATCCCACGAGAAATTCAATTCTCACGGCGGTACAATAAACCGCTACGACAGACTAGGCGGAGCAGTACTCTTTTCTTCCAGTGATGGCTCTCTTCACTTTCTATTCGGTAGTACTTACAATCTTGAAATTGATAAGCCCTCATGGGTCGGCGGTTTCTCTAAGATTGCTAACCGAAGAAGTCGAGGCATCAATCCCGCATTGCTGAGTGTCGGTTGGTGGAAGCCGGAGCTGGAATATTTGATGATTGTCGGAACCCTCTGGGGTAAGGGCCTCAATGACGATTCTAGCAATGGTCTGTTCACAGCCGGTTTCAGATCTCTGTTCAATCAATCACGGCTGGTCAGGAACCGCAACTTCAATACCCCTGTCATGGGACGAGCCTATGACGCAGTAGACTTCGGACTTGTCACGGCGACGGCAGTCCGTATCGTAGTAACTGTAATGGGGAAAGAGGTAGAGTCCTGGGAGTATGCACTCCACGGAACCTGGCAAGGTAAGATCGGCATTTTTATCAGGCCATATGTCATCGCTGCCTACGTTGGAGAAACTGACCTGGTATTCGATTACCGTACGCACCAGATGGGTAATCCCGATCAGCAATGGTACGTTGTTTCCCTGGGAACAAAGTTTCACCTAAACAATCGGGTTGATCCTCGTCATCGGTCTCGGTTCGGTTTTCATAGAACCGAAATCAGCCTGAGGTTCAATCAGGACGATCAAGGAGTTTACTGGAAAAACACCTTCTGGCAATAATCCAGACATTTTCTATAAACCTGGTCTTCGGATCGGGTTTTTTCTTTGCAAAGAGCCAGTTATTAAGGACAGTAGTGGGCAGTAAACAAAAAGAATGACTCCTTGCTTTAGCCACTGTCTGGCTTTGCCAGATCCTGCGAAGCAGGACAAAGAACCCGCTGTAGTCCATTATGTGACCAGGGGGCATGAACTACTAAGACGAAAGCGGGCATCTGACTATTTCTTTAGTCAATGCAAATAACCCCTCCCTACGCCTTTCAGGCTACGGAAGGCAGGCCGCTGAAGCCATAAAACAAACCGTTACCACTACTCTTGCGCAGTGGATAGCGGGGTCTTATTATTTTAATAAAATCTAACCCTTATTATTCTGTAGTATTATTCTTATAACCAGCTATGAAAAGTGAAAAATAGCCACGTCCCCGTCCTGAAAAACATACTCCTTTCCTTCCATTCGCATCAAGCCTTTTGATTTTGCACTAGCTTCCGATCCAGAGTCCAGTAATTCTTTCCAGTTTATAACCTCGGCCCTGATAAATCCTTTTTCAAAATCTGTATGAATTGCTCCAGCCGCCTGTGGAGCTAATGTTTCTTTTTCTATGGTCCAAGCTCGAGTCTCATCCTCTCCTGTTGTAAAGTAGGTTATTAGGCCCAGCAAACCATAACAAGCTTTTATTAGCTTAGTCAATCCACTTTCTTTCCAACCCAGCTCGTTTAAATATGCACTGGCTTCATCTGGATCAAAACTGGCTAACTCAGCTTCTAGTTTTACAGATATCTTCAATAGATTTTCATCCTGCTCATTATCTTTTTCATCAACATTGAGTACTGTAAGAACAGGTTTCATTGTTAGAAGATTAAAGGACTTCAGCACTTTTCTTTCATCGTCATTCAAATCAATTGATAGCGCAGTTTGCCCCTGATCCAATGCTGTTTTGATTCTCTGCAACACCTGTATAGTCTTGGCTGCTTCCTTATCGCCCGTTCTGGATTTCCCATCAAGCGTATCCAGAATCCTAATCACTTGCTCCAGATCAGCCATGGCCAGCTCATAGAGTATAGTCTTACGATCTGATTCGGGATCAACCTTGCCGGCTACATGTACAACATTAGGATCTTCAAATGACCTAACCACATGACAAATAGCATCTACTTCCCTGATATGGCTCAAAAATTTATTGCCCAAGCCTTCGCCCTTCGAAGCCCCTTTAACCAACCCCGCAATATCATAAAACTCTATTGTTGTCGGGACAACCTTGGCTGATTTACTTAACAAGGCTAATTTTTCTATCCTTTCGTCCGGGACAGCCACCACTCCCACATTGGGATCAATAGTAGCAAAAGGATAGTTTGACGTATCAACCTGGTTTTTTGTCAAAGCTTGGAAGAGAGTGGATTTTCCGACATTGGGCAAACCCACGATACCTACAGATAATGGCACAATTTTTTGTTAATGTTTATGCTTTATCAGATGATTCTAACATCTACTCTGAAAAATACAATAGTTTATGTTTCTATATATTTCTGTTACAATTATACAGCATTAAATTATTGATCAAAATACTATGAACCAAAAAGGATTCGTCTCATTAATCGGGTTAATTTTAATCGTTGTCGTAATTATTGCCGGCGTAGCTTATATGACCGGTAAAGGATCGGGCAATGTAATAGAGGCTGACAGAGAGGTGGCTGACTTTAATCGCATCTCGCTTAGCGGAATGGGCAACCTCATCATTACCCAAGGTGAAGAAGAGGGTCTTCGTATCGAAGCAGAAGACAACATATTGGACAAAATCATTACCGAAGTAAAAAGTGACACATTAGAGATTAAATACAAAACGTCCTGGCTGTTTTTTTCGGTCTGGCCGACTGAAGATGTAAATTACTATATTGATGTAAAAAACCTTGAGCATGTGATGATTAACGGATCAGGATCAGTTACCTGTGAGAGTTTAACGGCCGATACATTTGGTGTTGAAGTAAACGGCTCCGGTAAAGCCAACCTAACCCTGGCCGTCAGTGAACTTACTTCAAAAATATCAGGCTCTGGTGATTTCACTATAATGGGTACAGCCACCGATCAGTCTCTTGATATCAGCGGTGCAGGCAAATATATGGCTAAAGAGCTTGTCAGTAAAAAAGCAGACATTAATATCAGCGGTTCGGGTACAGCTGAAGTCAACACTGAAGAAGAATTAGATGTAAAAATCAGTGGCAGTGGCACTGTCAGATACCTCGGCACTCCTACTATCAATCAAGAAATTTCAGGTTCCGGTAAAATCGAACGTCTCGAAGAATAAAAACATAGATAATAAACAAATAGGCGAGTTTCACGTATCTCGTCTATTTTAGCTGGAAATAATATTATATAAATAAATATTTTTGGCTAAAATAAGCTAATTTTATGTTATACAGCGACTTCAGGGTATTGACATTTTTTTTAGTTCTGCTATACTGTCCTCATCATAGTCTCTATTGAGGAGACGTATCAGGCCATACACCCATTTCCACAGGAGGTCAGCCACTATGAATGGGCGCAACCGTACCTTTTGTACTTATTACCTTCATTTCTCCGACGTCGCGTCCCGGACCTGAACCCCGGCCGCCGGCATCGCGGACGGCATGACTAGGCGGATCTGATTCGCCTCTCGTCCCGTCCCGCTCGCCCCGAGCCCCCGATACTTTCTTCGGGGGCTCACTTTTTTTTACCTAGAACCAACTATATTGGAATGTAAATCTTTAGATTTACCAAAAACCTAAAACACATCAGTAAAGCAGAAGCTTTACAATCCATAGTCCACCCAACTTGAGCCACTGTCTGCTACAACAAAGACAGATATGGATCTTTTTTTAGCCACCCGCCTCGACTCGCCTTGATAACAAGTGATGGCGGGGTCTTGTTATATTTGCATATTCTTTGGCGCGCACCCTCAGAGGGGTGCGCTAGGAGGATACTCACATGTTTGCTTCTATAATATTGACAAAAAAACCATACTGTTTTACGATTAAATTGCTCTTTTCTCTTGGTATTGGTTCCGCGGGCAGCCATTTTCCGAACTAGCGGCTGCTATCAGTCGCTGACGTGTGGAACCTGCCATCTCTCTCCTTAGGGATGGTATTTGTTGCAAACCGTGCGACCCCTTGGTCGCATTTCGATGAGTCCGAGAGTCTAACCGATGACGACGCCCCGGCTGCCCGCGGACCAATTTCCTGACTAGAGTACGCTTCTTGGTTCTTCTCGACCGATCGACCTTCTCCCAAGGTACACCCCGAATCTTCAACGGTTCGGGGTCTTTTTCTTTACTTAGAACCAACCCTTAAAGAACGTATGAGATTTAAATAATAAGAGCGACTATTGCTTTAGCCAACGTAAAGAACCCCTCCCTACGCCTTTCAGGCTACGGAAGGCAGACCGCTGAAGCCGATACTAAGACCACCCACGCTACTCTTGCATAGCGAATAGCGGGATACGGTTTATCCATCCACCCTACTGCCTTACAATAATGTGTTATAAAGAACCCAACGTAGCTCTGTTCATGTCCCATTAGCGACAGTGTGGGTTGTTTTGGAAACTGCCTGCAAGAATTTGATTTATATCCACTAACAGTGTAAATTTACTGATGATGAGAAAACTAATAATAATCGTCTTAATATTAATCGGTACAGCCAGTGCATACTGGTTTCGCGTACCTATTAATGATCTTTTTGATGAGCTTAACAATCCAGCCCTACCAGAGCCTGTCACTTTTGTACAAATCAACGAAAATAGCAATATAGAGCCAGGTGAAACCAATGCTTCAACTAATAATTCCAATGAAGCGCCCGAGCCCACCTCTCTGCCCGATGAAATAAACCTGGCTGTTCCTTTCACGTCCCAAGCCCCTCACGCAAACTGGGATTTACCCTACCAAGAGGCCTGTGAAGAAGCTGCCGCTCTAATGGTGCATCGCTACTGGTCTGATGAGCCCTTTTCATCAAAAGAAGACGCTGACACAGCTATCTTAGAGTTAATAGATTTTCAGAACGAACGCTATGGTTCTTATGAAGACACAACTGCTCAAGAAACAGTACAGCTGATCAAAGATATATGGGGTTACAAGTCAGTCGATCTTTACACGGGAAACGATGTTACTCTAGACCGTATCAAGCAAGAATTGTCCAATGGATACCCTGTCATAGTAATGGCAGCCGGACGCGAGCTGGGAAATCCAAATTATAAACAACCCGGACCGCTTTATCATGCTTTAGTTCTGAAAGGATATTTATCCAATGGAGATATCATCACAAATGATTCAGGCACGCGAAATGGCGCTGACTATACTTACACACCAAGCATTCTACTCGATGCCATTCATGATTGGAACAATGGAGATGTGCCTAGTGGGCAAAGAAATATGATTATAATACGTCCAAATAATTGACATGGATTATCAGCAAACACCAGATACAAATGAAGGAACAATGCCATTTGAGGATGTTGTTTCAGATGCCAGAATAGAACTTGCCAAACCCGATCCTGACGAAAAACCCTATCCAGGCGCAAAAGCAATGCGCGCTCTGATTCAAGCTCAATCATTTAAGGATAGTAGTAGGATACCCGACTTAATGGCTCAGAATACACGCTTACAAGATGAGTATGAAAAGACTACAGAACAGGAGGCCAGGGCCACCTTGATCGAGAGGATAAACCAGGATCTAGGCAAACTACTTGATGAGATAGAAACCCCCGCTGAGGAAGCTGCCTAGATATTTGTATTAATACATCCCATATAAAGCATCGCATTTATAGCGGTGTTTTGTTATTAATTATTTGACAACGAACGATATAATAACCTATTATACTAACGCGTTCATTGGTTCATTCCACAATATCCAAGGAGGAGGTCAGATGGAAGATAGCACAATGGCTGTACAAGCAGTGGCATCTGCTACGACTGGTCCTGAAATGCCCGAAGAGAGCCTGCTCGTCGGGGAAGTGTCGAAACATTACCCCCGACCCACTGCCTCGGTAGTACATCCTAACGCCTCTGGGGCGGTCATTCAATTTGGAGACTTGGTTAAATTCGGACCGCACCCAAGAGATGCCACGAGGAAGACAACCAGTGTTTTGGCCATCTCGATGCAACGAGACCGCACTCCAATCTTCGAAGCTGGTGAATCGAACGGTCCATTCGCCATCAAGAATGGCCTCGCTAAGGTCAAGGAGGGTACACCCGTACGTGTCATCCGGCTTCAGGGCTGGACATTGATTGGTACGGTCCTCAAAAGCATCTCTTCAAACAGGCCCGGATCCCAAATAAAGGGCGTACAAGTTGTCTTACACGAAGGGCAAGACCTGTCCGCCAGAGAAGAAGTGTTACTCAGACCACTTAGCGCTGGGCTCATCCCCTTCGTGACAACGCTCACCGAAGCTGCTTTGACGCGTTGTGAAGACGCCGTCACGCCAGCAGACGTACCTGCCGGGTTTGTCTTCAACATCTCTATTCCACCGAGTCCTCGCAGTTTTACCAAGGGTACTCCGCTGTACAGGAGGAACCCTGTAGAGGCCTAGCTAAAACTAGGGAGGGAGCAGACATGGCTACTACTCAGGAACAGACTAGACCTGTCTCAGAACCATCACCTCAAGGTACGCTTTCCGAGCTCGAAGAAATCGGTACAATTTCCGGCCATCAAGTTCATCCACGTGGAGACACTGTGGCTTACGTCTCCGTTCATCCAAATTGCAACATCGCTGTCGGTGACCGTGTCAGCCTAGGTGCGATAGCCCTTGGGGATACTGAACGTCCGTCTATACAAGTCAGGTCTCTCTGTCTTGGTCAACGCAACGTGCAGAAGGTAACGGGACAAGCTATAGCCACTCTCCCAGTCCAGCCCGATAATGCTCTTCCCCCAACCAACGCTCCGGTCTTCCGACTCCCAGCTTGTTGATCCAGCGCTCTTTGAAAAGTATCGCGAACAACATCAGACCTGCCAACTGGTAGGTCTTTTTCTTTGCATCGAACCAACTCTTAAAGATTGCAGGAGATAATAGATAAAGGGTATGTATTATTGCTTTAGCCACTGTCTGGCTTTGCCAGATCCTGCGAAGCAGGACAAAGAACCCCGCCGTAGTCTCAACCCTAACCCACGACACTACTCTTGAAAACGGATGGCGGGGTTATTTATACATAGAACCAGTTACCTTTTTGCTTGGTCATGTCTTTTTGCATAAATGGAAGAGGTGTTAGGGTAACTAAGCGTCCCCGTAATTTCAAATTGCGGGGAAGTTATTATCCAACTTGACATCCTACATCGAGTGAAGCAAAAAAGTCTTATAGAATATTGCCAATAATTATGCTATAATAATATACACAAGAAAACTAACTAAATAAGGAGGAAACATGCGCAAAACTATTACATCAATTTGTTTGGTGGTAGCTATCGCAACACTAACTGCCACCGGCATCGTTTCGGCCGCCTCTCGCCACGACATTACAGGTACATTAGGAGGCGTGGTAGACGACTACTTCGACCTTTCTGGCACCCTCACGGTACAGTCAGTCAGGATTGGAGAACAGGGTGTTGGTGGTGTGACATTCTTCAATGGCACCATTGTCAACGAGACTACAGACGTCAATTCCGGCCTGGGAAAGCCGGTAACATTTGGGGATGACGTAAGAATCGATGGAACTATTTTTCGTGGTATTACCGAAGGCCCGGGAGATGAATTACCACTCAAGCTCAATGATGATGTAAATGTCTATGGCACTCTGACTGTTGATAGTACTTCAACACTTACAGGGGCAGCCACCCTAGCCGGAGCTGTAACAGTTGGTGGCGCTGCAACTTTAAATGGAGACGTTACAGTAGCTACAGGGCAAACGCTGACCTTAACAGGAGTGGCTACAGCTGGACTCTTCGATGCTGTCCAGACAATCACCACTGATTGGGTTAACACAGCCTATCCCTGGTCCGCAGATGAAATTGCTGATATTACCAGAAAAGTCGATATGCCAATTGGTTCACTCTTTATGCTGACAGACCCATCTACTATTGCACCACTCGATACTACCTCCACACCGGTCTTAACTTATATAGCTGACCAAGGCGCTTACCTTGTCTATTCCGAAGATGATACTGACAGCGTGGTAGGTTCAATTGTTGTGCCGGAAGATTATGGCTCTGGCGGAGTTTTCAAAATGGCAGTTGATACATCAAGCGCTATCGTAACTGATTGGAACTTTGATTTTGAAGTTGCTATCGGAACAACAACAGGAACAGAAGCTTGGGATGCAACTGTCGATGATGAAACTGCAGTAGATGTTCCAGATACGCCCGGGGAGCCCAATATTATGACCTTCACTCCTACAGGACAAAGTGATATCTCTGCCGGCGATTTGGTAAGCCTAAAGCTCACTCCTGACACCAATACTGCTACAGGTGAACCTGATGTCGAAATCTATGCCCTCTGGTTCGAGTATACAGCTATTCAATAAAAGTCAAAATAAAACACAAAGCCCTCGTCCATGCTACGGGGGTTTTGTAATAAAAAAGGGGGTTGTCTAATTGACAACCCCGGTTTGGGGATATCATCCCACCCCTTGATAAGAATAACGAATGGGCGTTATAGTTCTGAGCTCAGCCCGAGTAAAGAACGAGACCATTGGATGATTGCTTTCCTGATAGTCCTCGCTGGAGAGCCTCTGAAGTTCCTCAATCCAAGGACGGACCGGCTCAAGACCACCATACATTCTTCTACAGACCGCATCCGCCATAGGCAATAGAACGTCCAAAGTCTCCTGGGCATGCATTCGGCGGGATTCCTCGGTCATATGACTCTTGGTCCGAACGTAGTGAAGCCGATCAGCCAACTTGATCAAAATGACCCTCGGATCTCGCTGGGCAAACCAGTACAGTTTGACATAATACCAGAAGGTCTTCTCTGACTCCTCAAGTTCTGAGAACTCTTCATCAAAGTTAAGACCATCAACCAGAAAAGCGATTTCGTTTCCAAACTGCCGGACAATCTGGAAAATTGAAACCCTGGCATCCTCTGGTAAATCATGCATCGCCCCAGCCGCGATCACACTGCTAGGCTGGCCAATCTCATAGAGCAGATGGGCAACCTCGTATTGGTGTTCAGCTGCTGGCTCACCCGAAAGACGTAACTGACCAGCCATTGATTGATCCGTCAATTCAACCGCCCGCTGAACTACCTCAACTCCGAGCAGCCCACTTTGTACAAGCCTACGCGACAATCCTTCCTTGGTCATAATCAATCACCCCCCTTTTTTTAAAAAGAACCTATATCAATAACTTGTGAATAAACAAAAAATCGCCCAGTCAGACGATCATTTTCGGGCACACAACTTCCCCTTGTGGCAAGATGAGTCCGATCCATCGGCTCACCCAGATATCCCATTGGATAATAATTTTGGGGGGCCGTCTATTCATATTTACCTATGTTAGCTTTTGCTTAGCATAACATAGAAACACAGTCTGTCAAGTGAATATACTTCATACCTCATCATCGTATTGATATTTCTGATAATCCATGTTAAAGTTTATGCATATAAGAGCCTTATTTCACAATAATATGAATCGAAAAACACTATCTTCCATTTTTACAATTTCCGCCATTTTGATAGTTGGCCTCGGAGCTCTAACTGTTTTTGTTTATCTGCCAAATCGCCAAGACAATGATGAATCTGACGTAAAAGGTGCCAGAACTTCAAATACGCTTAGCTCTGCTATTGACTACCTGTCACTTGAAGTTGCCGGCTTAAAAAATGTAGAAAGAAATATTATCCGTATCCGCCCCTACCTATCTGCTGACGAAACGACCAACCAAGAAGACGTATTGCCAAAACTTATCGACTCGCGTATAGAACTATTGAACCTCAAAGCCAGGTCACAGGGCTGGACCGTTCCAGCCAGTGCCAATACGGTTCAGCAGACGTATCATCAAATGCTGGACGAGTATATTTCTATGTATGAATTTTTCCATCAGGCCTTTAGTCAGGAGTTGGGACAAGAAATCGAGGCTGACTTCTCGCTGGTTGATGCGGAGCGCTCAGAATCGTCTGGCAATAAATTAATGGATGAATTAAAAATTCTCAACGGGGAACTGCTCAAAGCTTCCGGCACAAAGTTTGTTGATTCAGACAGTGACACATTACCAGACGTATGGGAACAGATTGCCGGATCTGATATGACGCTGGTCGATACCGATGATGATGGTCTTACCGATGCTGAAGAGTTTAACATATACCTGACTTATCCGGATCAGCCAGACAGCGATGAAGATGGTTTTGTTGATGGCGTAGAGGTAACGGGCGGATATAATCCGCTGGGTGAGGGCATGCTTACTTACTAGACAGACTTCAAAACAGTTGTTTTACTAATCAGCTGTTTTTAAGATTAAGCATATCACTGACCTACTTATTACGGGTATACTTCTTTTCCTTCTATTAATCTAATGATGTGGAGCTTTAGAAAAAATGTAAAAGCACCTCTCTAATGATTTGGGGTGGTTTGTTTTAATAGTCTGATAGTTAAATTTCATGTATAATTGAAATAGTTTTACAAAGTGATTGACAAAGTCAGTATTTCAGGTATAATAGACAATTCTGTATTAACTGAAGTATTCAGCCCATATCATTAAATCCAATGGAAAAACTAGAGTTTAGTACTCATATTCAAAAACTTATCCACGCTTATAGGCAAAAAGACGCTGATTTTGTAGCCTATCACGGTGAACCAAGAATCCAAGTCAGTCGGATGGCTAGTCGGATGGCTTTTGTATATGAAAAGATGCGTAATGCACTAGAATATCAGGAATCACATCTAATTAGGAAAAATGCCATTGAAAGAATAATGAAGCGCCAGCTGGTTAATCGTGTTAAGCCCTCTGATCTGGCACAGGACCTTCTATATGAATTAATCCGCGGTCGCTATTTACCCGATAATGAAGTTCCTGAACATAAGATAGCGGATGTCTCGGTAATTTTGAATAAATATTTTTATCTTTTTAATAGACTGTCTCTTTACCTCAAGGGTGGCGAAAAAAGAAAGACCTATAAATGGCTACTTGGCATTGCCGCAGTTGAGATAGATCAATCCTTAATTTCACCAACAAAAACCCAAGCCTTAGCAGAATACATGTACAATACCATCCGCACAAATGTTATGCTGGATCAAAAAATACCCGAACTGGAAAAAAACATCCAAATCTATTTAGCAGTTCAACGTGCACTACTTAGGTCAGATCAAAACATCTTACGCTATCACTTATTCCGATATTATAATCAAGGATGGTATCAAGCTGATCAACATTTTGTAGAAAAAACAGCTCAGAATATCACCTCCTTCAAAGATAAAATTGAATACCAGATAAATCATTCAATTGGAGATAGTCTTTTCAGATATTTTAAAAAATACACTATCTTTTTTCATGTTATCAAAGACGTTGTAGAAGAAGATCCTGAAGTAGCTGAGGACTTATTGATTGACCCGGAAAATCTTGAGATGAACCTAAAAAAAGCTTGCTATGAACGCTACAACCAAGCCAAGCTTAAACTGCGACGCAGTGCTGTTCGTGCAATTATATATATTTTCTTAACAAAAATGATTCTTGCCGTCCTCTTGGAGGTTCCTTATGGTACATGGATAAATAGCGAAATTGACTATACTGCTTTGGGTGTTAATGTAGTTTTTCATCCATTCTTGTTATTTCTCATTGCGTTAACTGTTCGTATTCCAGCTGAAAAAAACACTGAGCTGGTTATTAAAGGAGTAAAGAGCATACTATTGAATAATGACGCTCGAGAAATATTAATACAGCGCGTTGTGAAACGACGCAATGTTCTGACAGCTGCCTTTAATTTTATCTATTTTATCACTTTCATAATATCATTCGGAGCGCTCATCTATATACTGAACTATTTTGGATTCAATGCTTTGAGCATCTTCCTATTCTTGCTCTTCTTAACTCTAGTTAGCTTCTTTGGCATTAAAATAAGAGAAGAGTCCAAGGAATTTATTGTGGTAGCTCGTCGTGATAGTACTCTAGGTTTTCTTATTGACCTTTTTGCCATGCCCATTGTACGGGCCGGTCGATGGATAAGCTTAAAATCACCAAAGATAAATTTCTTTATCTTTATATTCGACTTTATCATCGAAGCGCCTTTCAAAACGATAGTTAATATCTTTGATGAGCTAACCAAGTATATCCGTGAGAAAAAAGAAGAACTATAGTTTAATTAATAATTCAGAATTCAGAATTGATAGTAATATCGTTTAATTTTTTAAATAATTTTCAGTTAACCAATTATCAATAAGAGGTTTGATAATTGATAATTACAAAGAAAAAAGGGGCTCCCGTTAGAAGAGGGGTCCCCTTTTGGTTATTGTTCTGTCAACGCTTGTTTTCAAGCGCCTTCAGAAACAGTTGTTGTTTAGGAGCTTCTCGGGAGTGAACGAATACCTCCCATACCGTGTCGTTCATGAAGTGCCCAGGCATAGCTAGCAATCTGATCAGGATCAATCGGATCACCATCTACATAGAGAGTCATGATGTCATCCCTAGCTGGACAATGGTGCAATTGAGCTTCAGCCACCTTTGACACCATGCACCCCTGTGGCCCAATTGCCAAGCCTCCCTTCAACAGTTCGGCGATGGTCAGTGTAGCCTCACCTTCGGGTGCTTCGGAGAGATAAGGCTCTGCTGCCTCTATCAACGGTTCTATTCTGGTGTGTGTATGCCGACCAAGTGCCTCAGCCACTAGCCGGTCTAGTTTCCAGAAAGGCCACCATTGTGAGAAAGCCTTTACCCTCACGCTCCAGCGATTGAACTGGTCTCGTTTGTGTCCATGACCCTGAGTCCACGTCAGGTACTGGATCCAGGTACTGACCATAGAGCGTCGAACTCTGATATTGTGGTCAGCTAGTTTTCGGACCACATCACCGTTGGCATGCGCATCCCTAACTACGTAGATCTCGCCTGCCATATTGATGGTTACAACGCTGTCAGCCCGATCTTGATCGACCGGGATTTTCTGGAACTCACAGATTGCTCTTCGTATAAGCTCCGTTAAACCCCAGACATTTACGTAGTCTCGGACTTTTCCCCAGCGTGTTTTAGCTGGACGCTGACGTAGATGCTCTACTGCCCATCCCATAACCCGCTGATAGGTCTCATCGACTTCTCTTGGATCACTAGCAATGGGTAGGTAGTAGCACCAAAGTTCATCCAGCAGATCAGCTAGCATCACTCCGGCACAGCTTTTCAGACGAAGGTGATCTCCGAAAACACCATCATAGGCAGTGTCCGAAGAAGTGGCAAACAAATGCACCATTTGCCCTCGACTGTTTGGCTTGTCCAGAATAATGCCATGCTGTGTACAGTAGGCACCAAACCGGCAAGGGCCAGTCGTCCTAGGCATCAACCAGTAGAAGTGCTTGATGTCAGGATATTGTGGCAGAACATTCGTTAGGATGTACTGTAGTACACCAGTTACGTATATAAACGGTACGCACTCCTTGCCTGATGCATGACGACGACCTAGTCGTAGGATACTTTCATCGGTTATAGGTCCGGAAATAGTTCTAACACCGGCAGACTGAAATACAGCCGCCAGTAACGGCTCCAGATTACCAAACTGGCAGAGTATTATGGCAGACTCTGGATCTCCCGGAACCAGGGGCGGTCCCGTATCATGCTTTTGCAATCTTGTTAGGTCTGTGATTGGTTCACGGTCACTTTCACTCATCATGTCCCGTCTCATCGCAAAAACACTTGCCTGAATACGCGTAACGAAGCCGCCCATTCCCGTATGACCATCCGTCTCGATGATACAGTGCGGAACATTGGCCAGATCACGTAACCAGTGCTCCAGGAACGCATCCGGTCCACAAGAATAGCACGTAACCATCAATGGATAGACTCCAGGCCTTGAATGCAGATCAACTACCGCCCTCAGGATACGCTGTCCCTCTCCCCAGTAAACCAGGTCAAGGAATGCAGTATCATCTTTCGTTGGGTAGCAGTCAACCGGGATAGCCACCACGCCACAGCCCTGGATGATCTGGGGTATTTGCCCGTTGATCACCGGAGAGTGGATGGTATAGAGCCGTCCCAACACTACAACAGCCGGAACCTTATGCTCTGCAGCATATTCTAGGGCGCGTCGTCCAATGTCTAAACAAGCTGACTGAAAGTCCTGTTGAGCCTGAACCGCCCTTTCAAAGGCAGCTAAACACTCCTCTCTTGATCGACCCAACTCTCGTCCCATTGAGACAAAGACGTCCTTCACCTCTGGATTGTTCGGCCAATCAAGACCGAACTTCAGAACAGGACTGAGAACTTTCAATCGTTTCGCATCAGCAGTTAAGCTCACTCCATTTATGGCCGCATCGTCCATCTGGGGTGACCCCTGTACCAGAGGACAAGTGCTACCGACATCTTTTAGGCTATCCCTTGGTAGAGTAACTAGCTTGGGAAAACATAACCAGTCAACACCTAACTCAGCTGCTTTAACGGCTAGACCATGTGCTACCTTGACAGGTGCACATAGGTCTTTGCCCGAGCAGACTCTTTCACCATCCTGCATAGTGCCAGTCTCAGCCTCTATCACTCGAACATTCACACGAAGCTCAGCCCAGAAAGAAGACAGAAGCGGTAGAATCCGGACATTACCCATGGTCGCAGGCACTGCTACGGTCGTCTGATCGTCTATCCTAGTCGGTAGTCTTCCGGCTAGTCGTTCCCAGAGCGCACGGCGTTCCTGAAACGGCTTTGGTGCTTCGGTCGGTAGTTTTGTGCTACTACCACCCTCGTGCAGTGGACACATACCGCCCGATTTTACCGTCACGATATGTCCACCAACTTCCACCTTAGCCGTATCAATCCTACATCGTGCACCGCAAGATGTATTACCGCAGGTAAAGTGAGTTCGTTCAGCTACTTCAGCCTTGAGGAATAGACCAAGATCAAATGACTGATCCAGCTCCACTCCAGCCCGACTGCAGTGGTCTCGAGTAAGCAAGCCAATACCGATCGCTCCTGTCGCCCCGGGCCGTGGTGGCACCACAACCTGACAACCGGTCACCGCAGCGATAGCTAACGGTAAAGCAATGTTATTGACCGGCATGCCCAACGTGAAGATTTTCTTTTGCAGACCCATCTGTCCAACCAGCCGATTTAGCCAATTCCAAGCAATGAAGTAATATCGGCCTGCTGCCACATCCTCACGCGTTGACCCTTCACTCAGGGCTCGGTCAGCTATATCACCTGAAAAAACAACACAGGTCTGACCCATGTCTATCGGGTGATTGGACTTCAGGGCCCACCGACCGAATTCCTTGATTGTTGTATTCATCCTTAGGGCATCGTGTTCTACTTCAGATCCTGTTCCGGCTGAACAAGCCTTATTCATATCTGAAGCGACTGGTACTCCATCAATGACAGTGATGACCTTAGCATCCTGCCCACCAAGTTCGCAGACAGTCAAGGATTCACCATTATCGGGATCATAGTAACAGGCCCCTGCAGCGTGAGCGCTTATCTCAGTTTCGACCACCATCCGATCGATCGAATCACCGAAACATGCCCTGGCCACACTATAAACCGCCTGACGACCTGAGCCGGTAAAACCAAGGCCGACTATATCAGCTCGGTCTCCCACAGCTCTGATCATCTGTCTGATGATCTTTTGTACAGCCGCTACAGGATCACTCTTGGTCGGAACATAATCGTCCCAAACCCTCCGTCCAGTTGCTACTTCAATCAGGGCAGCTTTTGTCCCGGTTGAGCCTGAATCAATCCCCAGAAATACCTGGCCACTCCAGGCAGACAGATCAAAGTCTGGTTCTTCCATTGTCGTAACCAGGTGCTTAAAGTTAGTCAGTGGCTCAAACGTGCGGACCGACTTAGTCTCTGGATTTATGATAGTTTCTACGTCAGTAGAATACCCGCTGACTCTGCCCTGTCGAGCTAAATCAGCCGCAATTATTCCAGCACCCCAAGCCTCAAAGTAATCCGAATCAGGATGAACCTCGAACCTGTGTCGTATTTGCTCCTGCAAAGAAGACATGATGATTCTGTTCTTACTAACTCCCCCAATCACTATCACTCGACCGTCAACAAAGAACTTACGAGCAAAAGCGACTATAAGACCTGCAATTCCTACCAGATACCCTCTCAGTACCTGTTCCTTGGGATTACCTTCGTTAGCAAGATGGGTAGCTTCACTTTGTGCGATAGCTGAACAGCGAGCTGTGATTGGCACCTCACCTTCAGCTTTCTCTGCGGCATTAATAGCAGATTCCAGATCCGGAAAACCCGCACGTGCGCAAAGCTTCTCAATTGCATCGCCGGTTCCAGCTGAGCATCTTTCTGCTGGAGAATGATTGAATCTGCCCGCACTATCACGCGTAAAGACACTGTATCCACCCGCGCTAATGCGGATGACGTTAAGCGCCTCACAAGCGCTATCATCACCTTGAGGATAAAAGTGCCCCAGGGCTGCTTTAAGCGCTGCATCTCTGGGGATGTTAGCCAATACCGGCTCTCCTAAGACTCTACGCTGACTTCCGGTAGCTACCACCTGGCGTATTCGAGAGTGATCCAGTCGTGACCATATTCGGCCGACCGCATCTCTCGGACTACGCTGATGGGACTCAAAAAGATTCTCTTTCTCTGCCCATTCAGACCCCGTCCATTCCAAGACAACGGCGGCTACAGTGGTTTTGCCTACCTTGAGGCCCACCACCAGGTCACCCTGAGTTATGGCTTCCATCCGACAATCCTCCCTTGCTTTCCTATCATTTAGCTTCTTGATTTCCGTGTATAAAAACAGGTTGTCAAAGACCTATTTTTTCTGTTTATCTTAGTTTTTACTATATTACTTTTAACAGTTATTCAATGTAATGTCAAAAAAATCCCCCCAGCATCAAATGATACTAAGGGGGTAGGATCTAGCCTTGCTAGACCTCCTGAAATGAGTATGGCTTCAGGCATGCCTGAACCAGTTCGATATACCTCTCGGGATTTATGAACCAAGTAGCGGCGGCCAGGCTCGTCTTGAGCGAGTTACCGTCCTGGGGGGTAAACGTGAAGCCGGTCACTTCAGTGTAGCCATCCACGTGCCGCACATGCAGAGTTGGTATGGAAACGACAGTCTGGCAAAGCAAACGACCATAATAGCCCTGGTCCCGACCGAAAGAGAAGATGCTGTTTGCTGTCGTTTTCTCCGTCAGTGCGATACGCGGATTTGCTGTCAGTCGGGCAACCACCTCTTCTCGCGTAATCGTCTCACGCAGTCGAATCGTGAAGTGCATTGAATGCATGTACTGTGTGTTCACCTTCATGGCTGAGCTGAAGAGCGGTAGATCATAGTCCAGAGTGCTGAACACGCTATGTGCGTCCAGCGCATGATGCGTACCGAATCGCTCATTATCGTGTACGCCCGCTTGTGGTGCCGGGATGAACTTCTTATCCTGGCTAACGTCGTTAGCGCGGCGGATCAGCACGAACTTTCCATCTACCAGGTTTGCGGAATCCTTGTCACGCAGAGCCAGAGTATCGACCAAGGCCAACAGATTGTGGGTATTGCACGAAACCACCTGGATGAACTTGGTATCGCCCGCAACCAGCACGCTGTCATTGATACCGCGAGCATAGGGAACACCAAATCCGGCTTCACTGCCTTGCGCGATAAACCCCGCCGTCTCTCCAGCCATTGGCTTGTAGAAACTCTCCTTGTGGGCGTTTCCATGTGGCGTACAGTCGATGACTACCGTTGCCCCAGCCAGAGCTTCTTGCACACTCAAGTCCGGCTTCATACCAGCTTCCTGAAAAGCCGCCATCTGTTCCTGTTCAACGGCAAACCGTGCACCACGACCTTTCAAGGCCTTTACCTTCGGCCTGTCGGAAGTTAGCGGTTGTTTCTTTGAGAAGCTAACGCCACCGAAACCCAGCTTTTTCCCAAATTCGCAGAGCATCCCTATGAGAGGCTCTCCGATAGTACCCGTTCCGACGACATGGACTCTTTTTTCCTCAGGCATACAATCCCCTTTCTTGCTATGACCATACCTATCGCCAAAAAAACTGATTCTGAGTTTAAAAGAGCAAAAAATGCAGCATTATCATATACCGCACCTTGCTAACGCCCATATTACAACGTATGACATAGTATGACAAGTGTTTTTTCCACAGCATGCCTGTTTTCATTAATTCATATTTTTGGTATAGTTCTCATCATTGTCGCATCTAATTAATGTATGTAATATCTTAATGTTCATAATTCTAGAAATTTTAGCTATTGATAAGGGGTCTGAAGCCATGCCCCATTTTACTGGTCCTGAGATTAATATCAATAATACAATTCTACCTTTTACTATCTGGCTTATTATGGCCTTAATCTTTTTCTTATTGGCCCGTTTGTTTTATTATATTTTCAAATTGATTGTAGCAGGCACAGACGAAGAAGACTTAGAAAGCGCTAAGTCGCAAATAAAGATTTCTGTTGTCTTTATTATTGTTTCATCAATATCGTGGGTTCTATTATCTGCGCTACATAATGGTTTGATAACTATTTTTTAATATAACAAACCATCCTCTAATATTAAGGCTGTTTTATATTATCTATCTTACTATCTAAAATATTCCTCCAATATTGCCCAACCATGCGAAGGTATCTTCTAGGTTACCAACTACTTGTTGGAGGAAGGTTTCTCTTCTTCTTGAGGTCAGGACTGAATATGAGTCTGACTTCGTTTCATTTCTAGCTTTGTCATATGATATTACTCTGAAATGATAGGTACGTGCTGGATCTAGGTTAGAGACCACCATGAGATGGTCATTGACTAATTCAGCGTTTTCATCAGTCTTGTCTGAGTAGGTTGTACCGGTGAGACCTTGTCCGTATTCTACTAATGTAGTGGCTGGTTCATTGGTTTGCCAGGAAACTATGATTTGTACTTTTGAAGCCTCGCCTGAGCCTACGGTATTTGATTCTGAGATAATATTTGAAACTATTGGAGGTGTAGTATCTTCTAGGGTAGTAAAGGTAAGATCATCTGAAACTGCTTCATAACCAAACTGATCATGACCCCTGACTCTGGTAATGTAGGTAGTGGCATCTTCCAGGCCAAAGAGCAGTACAGAGTGAGAAGTAACCATAGCTGTGTTACCTTGTGTTTTGGTTGGTATGGTTTCACTGCCATACTCTACTTCTGATGTAGTAGGAACATTAGATGTCCAGGTGACCTCTGTTTCACCTTCAGCCTTGTTTTGGAAAGTGATATCATAGACTCTGGGGAAGGTAAGAGTGGTAAAGGAGTAGTCACTGCTTTCTGGAGGATTTCCTGTAGAGTCTATCCCAGTTGGTTTAAAATGATAGGTGACATCATCTGAAAGCCTGTCTAGCTTTACAGTGTGGTTAGTAGTAAGTGATCCTGATGTGTCAGTATATGATGATCCATAGTTAGTAGTAGTACCATACTGAAGTACAGTGGTTGTGGCTTTGTTTGTGGTCCAATTAATTAGAGCGTCATATAGTCTGACATCCGCTACCTTAACGTCTGAAACCAGAGGTGCCTCTAATGTAGTAAAGGTTTG
>JAHIZJ010000029.1 GCA_018814765.1 Patescibacteria group bacterium | reverse complement strand
TTCACCCTCAAAGGAATCGACTACATCCTTTTCTTCAGTGTCCATATCGGGATAAGGCTTATGCCCATAATCATAGGGTAGCCAATTTTTGCCTAAACACGCCGCCAGGTTAAACCGTCTTAAGGTTTCTTCATCATTAAAGGTTAAATGTATGGTGCCTTTCTTGTAACAAGTGATGGCAAAATGTTCGCTTATGATTTTTGAACTTTGCCCTCTTTTAAATGCTGCCTCAATAGCGTGAACTATCGACAATCCCTGCCAACAATTAGATGTATCCCTAAAGTAATCCATCACCACATCAATATCTTGCAAGTTTCGACTGGTATCATAGGTATCGAGTTTGAAGGAATTATTCCATCTATCTGTTAGCCCGTAGCAAGGGATAATAACCTTTTTCCCGACCTTAAATGCCTTATTAGTTTTCCAGCCGTTAAAATAGTGGATGTTTTCGTTATAGAGATTATCCTCGTTCCAATGGTGCTTTATGGTAAATTTATCAAAAACCTCTACAACGACATCCATCAGAGTCGTATTAAAGCCTTTAATCAGGTTCAAAACGAATTGTCTGATATTGCTTTCTGTAAAGTCCATATTGCAATGTTCAACTAATTTTGTTTCAAATTCTTCTTGTTTTTGCTGTGTTAATCGTTTTTTAACTTCTGGTAATGTAAGTGTTCTACGCCAGAATTTAGTCCTGACTACTACCAGCAATTCATTGACCTGCTTTTGTGCTTTCTCCGTCATGTCAACGGTTCTATCAAAATCATAATCGGGCTTATCGTTTAGCCCAATATAACAACCTATCTTTTTATAGTTTCGGTAATAACCTAAAATGGTTTCTATGCCTATTTTTACCGTTTCGTTATAAACGGCTACTAATTCAGGTATCGGATTTTGTGTCGATACCTCGTAACTTTCCTCTATTTCAATCACCGGCTTTTTGGCTTTATCTTTACAGTCCTCAAATAAATCATCTTCAATATTCTTTTCTACTCGGATATATACAAGGGCAATTTCTACCCCTGTGGGTCTTTCGGCATCCTTGAACGCTTCCTGGATATACTCAATTTCAGCGTTCAATTTAGTTAATTGTTTGATTAACTCCTTTCGTGTGTTAGTGTAAGGGTTCTTAATCGTTTCAGCATTTAACAGAAAAACAATCTCCCCACGGTAAAGAATGTCAATGGCTTTTAGTAGGTGTTTATCTCCCTCATCAAAGGGTGGATTAGCAATTATCAAATCAAATTTATCTGGTCCCGCATAGGTTAAAAAATCACCATCTATAACCTTAATATACTTTCCCCTCAATGTTGCTTGTAAATCTAAGTCAATTTCAATTGCCGAAATGTCAGAATTTCGATACTGATGACGGTTTTGTAATGCGTTTATGATGTCTCCCTTCCCTGCTGATGGTTCAAGGATTTTGTGGATATTTTTACCCTGTATTTTAGCCAGCATTTTATCAATTAATGGTTTTGGTGTGGGGTAGTAAGTTTTGTTGTTTAACATCTTTTTCACTCCTTTTATTTAGATTTAAGGTTTAGCCCTCATCTCTACCGGTATCTATAACCGGTAGAATCAAAGCTTAACCCCGGGTGATGTAGGCATTAAAACCTACTATTACCGGCTTACCCTGTATTATACAATCTGTTGCTTGATTACCCCTTGAGCTTGCCACTACAAGCGTCTTGCCTGATGCTGATGGTGTTGGTGTCCCCATTGGGACAGTTATAACCATCTCATTGCCCTTTACTTCTACTTTTATCATTTTACTTTCCCTCCGTAACCGCCTGTTCGCTGTGCGGCTTTTTGCTTCATTTCAAAGAGTTTTCTAATCGGACATACTGTTATAGTCTCCTTAATTTTCTAAAGCTCCCGCCTTTAGTCGTGGGGAATAATCACTCAACGGATGTGCGTTATTATACGCACTTTTAAGCCGTTCTGTGGTTAGATGTGTATAGATTTGTGTTGTAGAAATATTTGCATGCCCTAACAATTCCTGGACTACTCTTAAATCTGCACCATTATCTAATAAATGAGTAGCAAAGGTATGCCTTATTGTATGTGGACTGATATGTTTTGTCAATCCTATTTTTTGTGCATACTCTTTTATCAGTTGAAATATCCTTACTACGGTCAGATTAATTAACCTGCCGTTACCACCATTACTACCATCACTTTTACGGCTTATATATGCTTGAATTAGGTCAAGTGTTCGCTCAGGCATAGGTATATATCGCTCCTTGTTACCTTTGCCTAAAACCTTTACTTGCCCCTCGTTAAAGTCAATATCTGTTAGTTTAAGGTTAATTAATTCACTTACCCTTAACCCTCCACTATAAAGCAATTCAAAAATCATCTTGTTACGCAATCCTTCTAAAGATGAAGTATCAGGAGCATTGATTAATAGCATTACTTCATCTTGAGATAAAAAGGACGGTAAAGCCCTGTTTTTATTGAAATTAATGTCTATAAGCCTGGCAGGGTTCTTTTCTACTTCATAGATTTTTTCCATAAATTTATAATAACTTTTTAGGCAAGCCAACTGTCTTGCTTTAGATGAGCTACCTATGCTTTTACCCAAAAAGTTTATTATAAAGGCAGGAGTAACAGTGTCATCCGTTACCTTTTTCTGCCTCATAAATTCAGTGAAAAGCCTCAAGTCGTGCTTGTAGGCTTTAATAGTCAAGGGACTTTTCCCTGACATTTCTAAATAAGCAATAAATTCGTTTGTTTGCATTGTTTTTTTCTCCTTTTGATTAATATAAGTATTATTATAACATATTTTATTTTGTTTGTCAATATTTATTTTTAAGTTATTTTAAAATGTCCCCTATTTTGCAATATATCTTTAATGCTGTTACCCTGTCAACTCCGTCATAATCAATCAATTATTGTTTAGTGGCTACTGCGGGAGGACAGGGTATGAACAAACCCTTCTTCCGATATAATATATCCTACACAGTAGCCCCCTACTTATCTACCTACATTTTTGTTTATATTCTCCTTAATTTTCTAAAACTCCCGCCTTTAGGCGTGGAGAGTGTCAAGCGTAATAATATTCGACTTTGAAATATCCTCGACCTCTGTTATTGTCTGGAATGATTCGGTTGAGGCGTAGCTGAACTGAAGAAAGGATTTTGCTACAGCAAGTATAGCAAGGCAGACCCTTGATTTTTATGAGTTTACCACATATTCGACAAGGATATTTATATCGTGCTTTTTTTTGTTTACTCATTTTTCACCCCCTTTGTTTAGATTTTAGATTTAGCTCTCATCTCTACTTTATGTAGATTTAGCGCTGCAATCACTTTTTGTAACTCATCGAGTTTCTTTTCTAATTCAACAATTACCCGCCTTAATCGCAGAATTTCAGCCTTTTGGATGCTTTCCTTGTCCATTTTAATTACCTCCTTTATCTCCCTAAGCAATATAATACTTTCCCTTATCCTGTTGACATAATCTACCTGCTTTTTTGTAAGATAAATAATCTTCTGGATTTACCTCACAAGCATACCAGACACATTGATAATATTTCTCTGTGTCCACTGTTGAATTTTCCCAATTACATGATAAGTCTGCCAATTCTTTATCTGATATCCGTCTATTCTTCATTTTTAATCACCTCCTTTTAATTAGATTTTCAAGCCATACTATCAATTATTGGTAGTATGGACAAAAAACCTACTTGGAGTTGATCCGCTCTGCTACAGTTTCCCGCACACCCCAGATGATATCCTCCATCATCAGGGGGAGATACTCTGAAGCAATCCGCCCCGCTACAGTTTCTCTGACCAGTTCATCTTCATCCTCCATCATCAGGGGGAGAATTTTGGGAGAAATTCGCCTCGCTATTTCATCGCGAACACTCCATTTGGCATCCCCCATCATTTTATGGAGATAGTCGTGGGGATAACCCTTTACTATTACCAACTTTTTCTTTGCTTTCGTATTCATTTTACACCTCCTCTTCTCCGCCTGCCCGCATGAGCGGGTCAGGGCTTATTTAGATTTCTGCCCTGATTACAGGGCTTCCTTGTTTGTTAGTGCTAATGGAGTAAGAGCACATCCATTATCACCTATAAAAATCTTTTGCCCAGTCCTGGTCTTTACCCCATAAAAACCAAAATATAAACTACCTTCGTTTTTGCTTTCAAAATCAATCCCACCGTAAGCAATTTGGGAAGGAATAATTTTAAATTCCTTGCAAAATACCTTTAGCCCTTCCCCCTGTGCAAAAGGTAATTTTAGCCCTGCTGTTATCTCTAACCATTTTAATTGAGATATTGCCGTATCAATATTTTCAATTGTAAAACCTTCTTCTTGCCCTATTTTTGTATATTGCATCTTTATCACCCCCTTTGTCTGTTAGATTTTCAAGCCTACCCACCAAGATTGATGAGCAGGACAAAAAGTCTAAAATTTATCTTGTTACCTCGCTGTTACCTCGCTGTTACCTTCAGAGGTCTGTTACCCCTGCTCCTGACCTACGCCTGATGCAATACCTCCAAAATTACCTGCCCTCGCCAGCCCGTGCTGTGTTGCGAGGGTCAGGGTCTTAGATTTTCAAGCCTACCTAAGTCTTGCTTGTATAGCAGACAATAGTGTTTCTGCCAAGTTTTCTATGGCTCTAATTTCCTTTAATTCAATTTTGTAACCGCTTTTTTCTTGGAACAAAAGCTCGTCAATGTTATACAGTGCCTCCATCATAGATCGACAGTTTTTTGATATTCTGGAAACACCCTGCCTTTTTGCTGTAATCAAATTCCTTGTCATCTTGTATCACCCCCTTTTTGTTTAGATTTTCAAGCCTACCACTGGACATTTAAACGAGTTATCTCTAACTCGTTTCTTTGGGATTCACAAAAAGAGTTTAAGAAATTCTCCGCTGCTTGCAAACTTCTGAAGGAAGCACCCCTTCCCCAAGAATATTCCCCTTCTACATCTTTTTTCACTTCAACACAACACCATGTATCTTTTATCGCTGCTATCGCTGCCACTTCTTCTCTTTTCATTTTCTTTTTACTCCTCTTCCCTGCCTGCTCGGATGTCAGGGCTTATAGGCTACCCTCTACACGCACCACATCTACAATTTTTACCGTGAGCCTCTTCTATCTCTTCTTTTATCATCTTGTCTGGGTTTAGATTAAACCAAAGCATTTTGTGTCCTGATTTGATACAAAATTCACAAAACCCATCATCATCAAGATGCCCACAAACCGTCCTACCCCGATTGCAATGCCGGCAAGTTTCAGAACTTTGTAGATATTGATTAGCATTATAAATTTCCATTTTTTCTCACCTCCTTTTGTTTAGGTTCTTAACCCTGCTCCCGATACCAGGAGCAAGGCTAAAAAGCTATGTTATTGGACCCAGTTGAATTGATTGAGAGAAAGGGCATTGTTGTAAAAGTAATTACTTGAATTTACATCTGCCACCCTAACCCTTTCCCAACAGGATGGGCATAAACTCTTAACCCTTCCTTCTGAAATTAAACCAAAAATAGCAGAAAATTTGCCACATAGTTCGCAACATTCTTTCATCTTTAATCACCTCCTCCTTTAGTATAATTAACCACAAATTTCATAGTAGCAATCTTCGCAAATTGTTGCCCTATCTGCCGGCACCAGAGCCGGTCAGGGTTTATGGGATTAAAACCTTGTCTGCTTCTTCTTTAGCCATCTCTTTTTTTTCCCATTCTTCCTTGCCTTCTGCGTTAACTCTGTCCATATGTTGTGTGCAATATGGACAGCCGGAGTCATACCTGCACGCCAGTTCGAAACTTGGTTGATAACAATCTTCTTTCTTTGTCAACATTTTTCTTCACCTCCTTTTGTTTAGATTTCAACCCTGCCCGCCCATCTCGGAGCGGGTCAGGTCTTACAGGGGTTTAAATTGATAAATATAACCCTGTTGTGTCCTCAATAACATTAACAAGGTTTTCAGCGTAAATATCATGTATTCTTTTAACAGATTCATATTTTATTTCCCTAATCTTCCCAAATTCAATTGAATATGTATCGTTAGCCTGTAATACGATGGAAATATGATTAGTTATTTTACTTCCTGAAAATCTGAAAGATAACCCTTCGAAAAGATTAATAGGGTTTTTAGCATTTATCATGCTAACCAGCCTATCCCAGCCGCCCAGTTGTTTTAAAATGGTTTCAGCTATAATGTTTTCCATTTTACTTTACCTCCATACCGCCCGTTCGCTGTGCGGCTTTTTGCTTTCATTTTGTATCTTTAATTATTATTATGGTATTATCATTTAAATAATAATCAAATTTACCTTTAGAAAGTTTATGTCTATTTGATAATTCGCAACTTTCATCATCCCAATTATAGTTTATAACTTTGTTAGCTCGTGTTACTAATGCTTTGTTACTATAATTTTTAAATTTTTCTTTAAGTCTTTCATCTATTGTCATTTTTAATTCACCCCCTTTATTTTTAGATTTCTGTTACCCTTCGAACCCCTTCTTTGCTATTGTTCCATCTGACTTTAGTATAATCCAATCACACCAAATATGTTTAAATCGAACAATTTCCCGCCCTATTTTGACAAGCTCTTTTTCTACTTCTTCTAAGTTGACATTTGATTTTATATATCCCGTTCCTGCTATTGTTTTCCAAAAACCCGAGTATTTCATTTTAATCACCTCCTCATCAATAAAATTCATCTGCCGTTACCCTTATCAATAAAATTCATCTGCCGTTACCCTTTATTCTAAGCCATATTACCCTATTGTTTATTAATATTCTAATATATTTTTTAGTAATATTGATATGTTTTTATAGGTTTTAGTAGCCAGGAAAGTTTATCCCCTCTACTTATTTATGTTTTTTATTCCACTTCTTTTTAAATCAATAAAATTATTGCCTTGTTACCCCTCTTATATTTCAACAAAACTTTTATACCCATTTTAATTCACCCCCTTTGGTTCAGGTTTTTAACTGCCTGCTGTTACCCCTGCTGTTTATTTTTTCCTGCCAGGTTGACTTCCTTGCTTTGGCGAGGTTGACTTCAACTTAAGATTTAGCTCGCATCTCTACCGGTCTTTCTAAGTCTTCTAAGTCAAAATGTGTCATTTTAATCACCCCCTTTGTTTAGGTTATTACTTCTGCCCCTGACATCCGGAGTCAGGGGCAGAATAAAAACCTAATGGCTCATTTTATTTACCTCTTTTTTTTAGTATTTTCTCTATCCTTTGCAGAATATCTTTTCTGTCGTTTGGTAATACCTCTATGTATGCCTCCAGGCAGTCCATTGCTTCCTCAAAGGAATCGCAATAACTGCTTTCTTCTGCACATCCTGCCACAAAGAGTGCTTTAATCGGAGATAAACACAGATGGATAAAGAAAAAATCGTGACAACTTGGGAAATACTGTTTCCCAAGTTTAAGAAGCATCCCCTTGTCTCTACTATTCCAGACACATGGGTCTTCTGACCAAACAACTTCCAAGAGGTCCCTTTCCCTTTGGTCTGTAGGTAAATATTTTGCCCTCCTAATCCTTTCTTCTATTTCCATTATTTGCATCGTATCCATTTTTCTCACCTCCTTTATGTTTAGATTCTTATTCCTACCGTTGAATAAATATCAGCGGTAGGGTAAAAATCTAAACTTCATCATCTAACAAAATCTGCCGAATGGTATTTTCACCATCCGCCTCGAGATTCTTTACCAAATCTTTAAATATTTTTTTCATTATCTCTAATAGAGATAATGTGATTGGTTTCTCACAGGTCAGACAATGGTGAAACCCATTTGTCTGGACAGCAAAGTTTCGGAGAACTTTGCCACACTTAAAGCAAATTTTCGGCAAATATCTGTTTCTACACCGGACACCTTCCAGTGTTTTGCTATGAAAAACTTTCATAGCTACTTTTTGAACGTCTGTCATCTTGTATCACCCCCTTTTACCGATATTTTATTTTTTCTGTTACCCCTGCTGTTACCCCTGCTGTTTATTTTTTCCTGTGAGGTTGACTTCCCTGCCAGGTTGACTTCAACTCAAGGTTGACCTCCCCGCTTTGGCGAGGTTGATTCCCCTGCCAGGTTGACTTCAACTCAAGGTTGACCTCCCCGCTTATATTTCAACAAAACTTTATTGGTACTAATTACTATATGTTTTGTTACAATCTGAGCAGACTTCATAAATATTATCCTCTATTTCTATAAATTTCTTTTTTCCTGTTATTTCTTGTTGACATATATCACAGAAAGAATTGTATTTATCATCAAAGGTAAAATTAAAGTTATCTTTTTTAAAGAAGTTATAATCATTAATAGCAAGTGTTTTATTTTTATAACTATTATTTGAGAAATACCAATCTTTATATTTTTCAAATTTACCTAATAGCAATATCCCTTTTTGACTGTGTAAAAAAGCAAATTTATTGCTTTCTCCTGCATAGTTTATGAGTAATTCTTGAATTACTCTGCTATTATATAAGTTATCATAAATTGCTTTATCTGACAGTATTTTCTGGATAAATTCTTGAGTATCTGACAATTTATGATGATAGTTATAATTACTATGTTGAATAATTCCATTGTGAGCAACAAACATTTTAGATGTAATAATTTCTAATTTTCTTAAGATATTGACATTATTTGTAAGTGGAAAAGGGTGGCAGTTTCCTTCATCTACTTTTCCTGCTGTCGCTATTCTAAAATGAATTATACAAGAATATTCTTTTTTGACTTTTTCTGTAATTTGATCATAGAAAGATTTAAAGTCAAAAAACCCTTTATAAAGGTAATTTAATCCTTCTTTGGTATAGGTAAACCCACACCCGTCCTGATTACTATCAAAGCAGTTTTTTAAAATATCCTTATCAGGTAGTTCAATACCTGACGCTTTTATTACAATTACACACATTTTACAACTCCTTTTCTTTGAGACGTTTTTTTAAATTCTTATAGTTTTTATCTTGGGAGATAAACTTTTTAAAATTATTCCAGCAGGTATTCCTATAAATATAGGTTATACCTTGTTGTTGAATAAAACTTATCAATGCATCTACAAATTCAAGAGCTGTCCAGAAACTTTCTTTTACTAATGTCCCTCTAAAAATTCTGATTTCAATCGTATTTGTATTACAAACATTTATTGCTTGATACCTGTCAGTGGTACAATATTCTGACTTACCCTTTATTTTTTGAGTGGGCATTTTACACCAGTGCATTTGGTCATCATTTCTTCTTGACAACTTAATAATTTTTTCCTGGTTATGATAGAAAAAATTAATCAATTTAAGTAAATTAATTTTTTCTATTTTTCTGGTCAATCCAATAGCAGCACGATTAAAATGAATATGTAATCCGCAGCGGGTGTTTTCGTGAGAAGTAAAACCTTCTTTTTTCAGACTTTCTAAAATCTCATTCCATTTAAATGCTTTATGTTTTAATAGTGTGTGTGGATGAGATACTATTTCAAAACCACCTTGCAAACTGCCGTCTCCTTTTAAATATAAATGTTCATTGTCAGAATCATAAGTATTTAAAAAATCATTTGCATATTTACTGTTACCTTCAACTTCTAATTCTATACCTAAAAAAGTCGTATTCTCCCATTTTTCTTTATGAAAAACAGGGGCAGGTTTATAATTGTGACTATGAATTATCTCA
>JAHIZJ010000128.1 GCA_018814765.1 Patescibacteria group bacterium | reverse complement strand
CTAATCCTGTTAATGCTCGATTTAATTGGTGGGGGCATGAATCCGGGCCGACTTATAGCACTAATCCATTAGGACAAGGAGATAAAGTTACAAATAACATTGATTATAGTAATTGGGCGGTTGTTAAATATTAATTTAATTTTGGGACTGTGGCCCAATGCCATATTGGGCATAAATTCCCAAATTTCCTTGAAATTATGAAAATTTCTATCCTTTACTGGATTAAAAGTCGAAGAATTTGATCGTTTAGTTGTTGAAATTAAACAAAGTTATTTAGACCAAAGAATAGAATATTTAAATAAGAATAATCCAAAAAGAAAAAGATATGAAGAAGAAAAAAATTACTATAGCCGTTAGCGGGTATTTTAATCCTTTGCATGTCGGCCATCTTGAAATGATGGAGAAGGCTAAAAAATTAGGCGATAGCTTGGTAGTGATAGTTAATAACGATTATCAGACTAAACTTAAACGCAGTGTGCCATTTTTAAATCAAGTTGATAGAATGAAAATAGTTTCAGCCATTAAATGGGTTGATAAAGTTTTTTTATCTATTGATCGTGATTTGTCGGTCTGTAAATCCCTGGTCAAAATTAAGCCGGATATTTTTGCCAAAGGCGGCGACCGAAATGCGGGCAATATTCCAGAGACAGCCGTTTGCCGGCGGTATGGCATCAAGATAGTTGATAAAGCCATGGGTAAAAAAATTAGGTCAAGTTCAATTTTAATTGCAGAGGCGGCGGAAAAAAGATTTGCCAGAGAAAAATAAATTATGCTGAAAAAAATAATAATTTTTGCGTTGATAATTATGGCGGCCGGTTTTTTAGGTTTTTTATATTGGCAAAATTTAAATTCGCCGGCGGTCATTAATGGTCAAGAACAGATTTTTTTCATAAATAAGGGCGAAACCATAAAGCAAGTAGCGAAAAATTTGCGTATAAATAATTTGATCAGGTCGGAATTTTATTTTAAATATAATATCTGGCGGGAAAATTCGAAGATTCAGGCCGGTGAATATTTAATCAGCCCAAAATTAAGCGCCAGAGAGATAATAAAAATATTAACTATGGGCGACGCCATTAGTCAGGAAAAATCTATTAGAATAATTGAAGGCTGGAACAATAAAGATATGGCCGCTTATTTTGAAAAAAATAATATAATTTCGGCTAAAGATTTTATAGCTTTGGTTTCATTGCCGCTTAGCCAATGGAAATTTAATTTTGCTAAGCCGAATTTTTTAAATGACGCGCCCAAGCAGGCCACTCTTGAAGGTTATTTATTTCCTGATACTTATCGTATATTTAACAATACGACAGGCGATGGGATTATTGCTAAAATGCTTGTTAATTTTGACAAAAAGTTGACGCGGGAAATTAAAGAGGAAATTAAAAAGCAAAAAAAGACAATTTATGAGATTGTAACCATGGCTTCAATAATTGAAAAAGAAGTTAAGTCAACCGACGATATGAAAATTGTTTCCGGGATTTTTTGGAATCGAATTAAAAATGAACAGGCCATGCAGTCATGCGCTACATTAGCTTATATCTTAGCCGTTAATAAGGTGCAATATAGCCTTGAAGACACAAAGATTGATTCGCTGTACAATACTTATAAATACAAAGGCTTGCCTCCAGGGCCAATTGCCAATCCCGGACTTAATGCAATGCGCGCGGCTGTTTATCCGGAAGCCACTGATTATAATTATTTTTTAAACGATCCAAAAACAAGTAAAACAATTTACAGCAAGACCATAGATGAACATAATAGGAATAAATATAAATATTTGAAATAAATAACAGGACTTACGCAGTTGATTTTTTACAAACATTTTTTATGCGCGTAAGTTTTGTTGACATAATTTATATTTGTGTTAAAATGATTTTATTAGAACTCATATTGGGTTTATTCTGTAAGCTATAGAAAATATTTATTTTCTCGCTGCGGAACTCGCTACGCTCAAACAGTCCTCGCCTCAAAAATAAATATTTTTTACAGCCTACTTTAGATAAAAATACAGATAACCCGAAATGAGTTCTTAAGCTTTTTATGTAATGTAATATAAAAATAGCATAATCGCAGACAGCAGGTTCTCTTATTTGGGATTAAATTCCTGCCGAGACAAAGCTAACTTTAGCTAATTTTTTAGTCTGCGATTTACACGCAGATTTTTTGTACCTAATTTTATGCCTAAAACAAAAGAACAAAAAAGAACAATTTTACATGAATTAAATGATAAAATCGCCAGAGCCAAGTCAATTATTTTTGTTAAGTATAATGCTTTAACAGTTAAGGAAAACGAAGAATTAAGGTCTAAATTGCGCCAAGAAAATAATGAATATTATGTAGCTAAAAAAACTTTGTTTAACTTAGCTTTAAAGGATAAGGCAATTTTAGATCTAAATATAAAAAAATTTGAAGGGCAAGTAGCCGCGATTTTCGGTTATAATGATGAAGTTTCTCCGGCGAAAATTGTCGGCCAATTTAAAAAAGAAAAAGATAAAGCGAAAAAAATTGAATTTATTGGCGGCATTTTAGAAAACAAATACATTGGCGGCGGCCAAGTTGCTGTTTTAGCGATTTTACCGTCCAAACAAGAACTATATGCTAAAATTGTCAGTTCAATTAATGCGCCAGTTTCTGGACTTGTTAATGCTTTGGTCGGGAATATTAGGAATTTAGTCCAAGTTTTAAAAGCGGTTAGTGAAAAATAAATAATAATTTTAAATACTATTATACAATCTCCGTGTATAGTAGTAGTCTCATCTCATGTCAGAAGAAACAGGCTGTTCTTGCATGAGCAGTTGAATGATGAACTTTGGCCCACGATCCGTAAGTAAAGTAAGCTGTAAATCTATTGCTGATTTTTAAAGTGATCTGACAAGACAACCTGATCAGCTTTATTGATATTAAGACAACCTAGCACTATTTTAGCCAGAAGGGAAATTACACTATGAATCATGAAACAAAGATCAGCGGTATGGGATCAATCCTGCATGAACATGGCGTCGCTTTCCGCGTCTGGGCCCCCCATGCGCAGCGTGTATCCGTCATCGGATCTTTCAATGCATGGAATAATACCAGACACCCCATGCAGGCTGAAGAGAACGGCTGCTGGTATACCAATGTGCCTGAAGCTCATGTTGGCGATCAATATAAGTTCTTCCTTCACACCCCGAACGGGGAATTCATACGCATCGATCCCTATGCCCGAGAGGTGACCGGTCCGGTGGGCAATGCCATTGTCCACGACACCCGTTTCAACTGGGAGGGGGATGACTTCCGCATCGCCCCCTGGAACGAGCTTGTCATCTACGAACTTCATGTCGGGACATTCAATGACGATGAAGAGACCATAGCCAAAGGCGATTTTGCATCGGTATCGGCGCGCCTGCGATATTTAAAAAAGCTGGGAGTCAATGCCATCGAGGTCATGCCGATAGAGGAGTTCGGAGGCCTCCGATCGTGGGGCTACAACCCGGACCACATCTTCGCGGTGGAGACCCAATACGGAGGCCCGTTGGCATTCAAAAAATTTGTCAAACGTGCCCACAGAGAGGGGATTGCGGTGATACTGGACGTTGTTTTCAACCACCTCGGCCCGAGGGACCTGGATCTCTGGCAATTTGACGGCTGGAGCGCAAACGGCCGCGGCGGCATCTACTTCTACAACGATGATCGGGCAATCACGCCATGGGGAGAAACCCGTCCCGATTACGGGCGCAGCGAAGTCCGTCAGTACCTCCTGGATAATGTCATGATGTGGCTCGATGAGTACCATGTAGACGGTTTTCGCTTCGATTCCACCCAATTTGTTCGCACTGTACACGGCTCCAACGCGCAGAATCTGCCTGACGGATGGAGTCTGCTTCAATGGATCAACAGCCGGATCGCAGAGAAATATTCAGGACGGATCACGATTGCGGAAGATCTTCAAAACAACCGGTTGCTCACCAGGGATATCGGAGATGGCGGAGGCGGATTCGGCTCACAATGGGACGCAATGTTCGTCCACCCAATACGACAGGCGGTGATCGTGCCGCTGGATGAACAGCGGTCGCTCGCCGCCGTCAGAGACGCCATCTGCAACCGTTACAACAACGACGCCTTCGAACGGGTCATTTACAGCGAATCGCACGACGAAGTGGCAAACGGCAGAGCACGTGTGCCGCAGGAGATCAATCCAGGTGACCCGAAGGGGTGGTATGCGCAGAAACGTTCGACGCTGGCCGCCGCCATTCTCTTCACATCTCCGGGCATCCCCATGCTTTTCCAGGGTCAGGAGTTCCTTGAAGGGGGATGGTTCAGCGACACGGTCCCCGTCGACTGGGAGCAATGCGAGGAGTTCTACGGCATTGTCAAGCTCTACAGCGACCTGATCGGGTTACGGCTCAACCATGATGGTTTCACACGTGGGCTGTGCGGGCAATACACCCGGGTCTTTCACCTGAATGACGAACAGAAGGTCATCGCCTATCACCGCTGGGACAAAGGGGGCACATCTGATGACGTTGTGGTCGTCGCAAATCTCTTCCGTGACGCGCACGATGACTACATCTTAGGCTTTCCGGCCGAAGGAAGGTGGAAACTCCGTTTCAACAGCGACTGGGAGGGGTACAATGATGATTTTAAAAACCATCCGAGTACAGATGTGCTCGCCATAGAGGGTTTATATGACGGGTTTCCCTGCCATGCTTCGGTTTCCATCGGTTCGTACAGCGTGCTGATTTTTTCGCAATAGGCTTGCGTAAACGCATTTTCACATCCCTGTAATATTCAAAGGCAATTACAGTAGAATCGGTACTTATACCATCTTGACAAAGGTCGATAAAAATGAATGTATTTGATTATTTCATGCCGGAGCGAGGCAAAGAGCACTTTAGTGAACTTCTCAACTTCAAAAATGTCGTCATCAACAGAATCGTCTCTAACAGCCTCGTAAACGGGGAGTGGTATGAACAGACTGAAGATGAATGGCTCGTTCTGCTTGAAGGAGATGCTCTTTTGGAGTTTGAAGACGAAGAGAAACATCTGCGCAAGGGAGAGACACTCTTTATTCCAGCAGGCCGGAGACATTTCGTTAAAAGCAGTTCGGAAAAGGCACTCTGGCTGACAGTGCACATTCACTGATCTTCACTGCTTCAGGGGAGACCCGCTTTTATAAGGCACCTTTGCCGAAGGTACTTTTTTAGAGGCGCTTTGGAGATGAATGTCCTGGTCATCAAAAAAGATATGGGCGTTAAAAGCACTCAGCACCTCGTCTTTGCTCAGGCCACCGAGGAAAAAAGCCTCATCGACACTCACACCCCAGGCCCTCAGTGTCTGGACGACCCTCTCATGCGCCGGTGAGTTGCGCGCCGTCACAATAGCGATACGGACGGGGGATTTCTCTTTGGGAAAATGGCGCTGCAGATAAGAGAGCGTCATAAGCAGTTTGGCAAAGGGACCCTCTTGCATCGGGGTATCGACATTGCGCTTCTCGTGCTCCAAAAAGGCTTCCAGCCCCTGCGTTTTAAAGATCTGCTCGCTCTCTTCCGAAAAAAGGACGGCATCGGCATCAAAGGCGATGCGGATCTTATCACTGTCAAGATTCTGCTCTATTGGCGGGGCGTATAGGACTGCAGCTGCAACCCCGGAATCGACTGCCGCCTGGACATCTTCGTCGGATTTTGAAAGAAAAAGATCGACATCAAAGGCCTTGAGATAGGGGGAAAGCGGTGTCCCGCCGCTGAAGGCTGCCCGTGTTATCTCGAGCCCGTAATGGCTGATCGTGTTAAAGACGCGCAACCCTGTATCGGGCGAATTTCGTGACATGACGATCACCTCGACCAGTTTT
>JAHIZJ010000003.1 GCA_018814765.1 Patescibacteria group bacterium | reverse complement strand
TAAAAGATTTATATTACAAAAGTTCAATATATTCCGTCTTCCCGTTAATAATCCTACCATGCAACTTATCAAGCAATTCTTCAGGTATTTTTGGTTCGCCTTCTCCCATCCAACAAAAATCCCATTCCGCCGCTTTAGGATAAGCACCTCTTTTTTCCCAGCCAGCCAGTTTGCCGCGAAGCGGCAAACCATTTTGCGGAGCGCGGCCGCGCGGAGCAACGCTTTCAAACGCGGAAGTTTCTATTGGCGGAGCGGACGGGACTCGAACCCGCGACCTCTGCCGTGACAGGGCAGCGTTCTAGCCAGCTGAACTACCGCTCCAAGATACTAAATGAGTATATCATAAAAGATAATAACTTTAAATAGTCATAATGTCAAGCGAATCGTGCTATAATAAGGACATGAGAAGGATTGTATTATATTGGTTACCGCCACTAGTCTGGGCGGCTGTAATATTCGGAATATCGTCTATTTCTAATTTGCAGATCGAAGAGATCAAGAGTTGGGACATGGTATTGCGAAAAATTGCCCATATGCTTGAATATGCCGTTCTGGTAGTGCTATTCATTCGATTAGGTGTAGATAAGCAAAAGGCTGATTGGAAGATATACTTAATAAGCTTGATTGGAGTGTTATTATATGCCATTACTGATGAATGGCATCAAACATACGTATTAAGAAGGTTTGGTTCAATAACAGACGTGTTAATTGATACATCGGGTGGAATTATGGGCGCAGTGTTTTACTATAAGTTTACTAAGAAGCGGATAGATATTGAATAATCATAGAAATAATTATTCTTTTACTTTGGTTTTCTCTAGTAACTTGCTTAAACGTGAAGTCACCCAGACGGCAATAAAGGTAATAATGATAGCATAAATAAATAGTGACACAATTCCACTGGCAGTACCAAATATATTCTGGAACAATGTTTTAATTGCCTCATTCCAGGCCAGGGCGGCAACTAAACCAAAGGCTGAGGTGGCCAGAGTGATCATTTTTTCTAATGCTTCTTTGTTCATTGTATTATCTTAATGATTACTTTTTTATCATAACAGATTTATAGACATTTATTAAATATAGTCAAAATCCTTGACATATGTTTGTGTTAAGGTAATCTAATAAACAACTGGAAGCCATGTTCTTTATCTATCATTGGGGAGGGAGTATAACATGTCCTTTTTCCTTCGTACACTAGTTCGAAATGCCCATCTGACAGAAGAGACAGCTAATTTTGACGGTTTGCGTGCGTTATTGGTATTTCGTACCAAAGAGCGTACCTATAGGGGGCAGGATCACGAGGTAACCTTGGTAGCGATTGCTGCCCTGAAGCAGATGGGTGCACAGCTAACGGATGTTACAGAGTGGATATCGTTACTCTGCAATAACGTTCTGAAAAACCCTTCTGCAGAATCACAAGTTACGGACGCTATTTCTCAGATGCCTGATGACGACACTAGCTCATCTTTGATAGATTGGGTAAACGGAACACGTCGTTTGATGGAAACATTGGCAACTACTCTCTATTAGCTTCTGCTTTGACAGAGGCTTTTTTATCCCTTGATATTAAATATAAATAATGATAATGTATAAGTGTTATGTTTATTGCTTTATTTCTCGTTGCTATTGGGGTCATATATCTATTAAAGAACACCGGAATAATTACGGGTGGTGTTTGGGATATAGTTTGGCCGAGCATTATTATAATATTCGGTATATCGATAGTTTTCAAGCAGAAAAGGAAAAAGCATTGGTGGGATTTTTTTGATAACAAAAGCGCTGAAGACTGGGAGCAGTGGGGCAAGAGTTTTGGAGAGAAAATGGAAGATTTGGGTAAGGGTCTGGAGAAGAAATATCGTGAACATCCCGAAGAATGGGAAGAAGAGTTTGGCCAAAAAATAGGGCAGAAGATTAAGAGTTTTTTCGAAGGCAAAGAAAACAAAGATAATTAGAAATTAAAAAGAGGCGATTTTCGCCCTACAGATGGCTTCCTATTCGGAAGCTTATGTTATTATATTACCCATGATTGTCATATAAGTGCCGGTACCCTTACCATGAGTGTTGCTCGCGTAAACACTTATTCTAATAGGTCTACCAATTAAACTAACGTTATCTTGGTCAAGATGCGCTTCTTGGCTGTCACATGAAAATGACCGACCATTAATACGAACAACTCGAACAACCGTATAAGCTACCTCCATGGTTAAACGAATGAACCATTCTTTATTGTACAGTTTATAATATTAGAATAATATTATATATTCGTCAAGATAAAAAAAGAGACGATTACTCGTCTCACGAAATGCTTACTTTTTCAACAGTAGCCATTTCCAGTAGATTGCCACTGACTACTGTGATGGAACCAGTCGGGAAACCATTTGCTTGGCCACTGTGTACTGACACTGTGGCGGTGCAATCTGGTCTGCCAATCTTGGTTCTACTCTGGTTATCGACATAACCTTGCATACCCCAGGAAAAATGCTTTCGATCAGATCGAATCACCGGTATGGCCATTGTAGTACCCCTCCTTGGTTTGACCAGATAACAACGTACAACATGTAATGTTAGGGTAATTAATCTTTTTTGTAAAGGTAAGGCTTGTATGGATAGGAGATATAAATTACAATGGTATATATAAAGCAATTATTAGTAATTTAATTAATAAAATGAATATATGAAAAATATCGATGACGCTCCTATTTGCCAAAGTTGCAGTATGCCCATGAATGAACAAGAGGATTTTGGTACAAACTTAGACGGAAATATAAATGAAGAATACTGTGTTTATTGTTTTTCTGCTGGAAAATTCGTAGATCCGACAATCACTAAAGATGAAATGGTACAGCAGGTAACTGAATTTATGATACAGTCTGAGAAAGATGAGCCAGAGAAAGTACGTTTAGCCGTAGATCGACGCATAAGAAATCTTAGACGCTGGCAATAATCAAATAGTATGGAAACGAGTGAATACCTCAAGTATTATAATCTGGGGGAAGTAAGGGCCGAACAGAAGATTACCACCGGTTTGGTCAATACTACTTATAAAGTAACAATGGCTTCGGGAGATTTTATATTACGTATTTACGATGTTTTAAAAACCGATGATCAGATAGCATTTGAACACGAAGTTCTTGAGTATTTATCAGAAAAAAACTTTTTTGTACCACGTCCGATCAAGATGAAAGACGGTGACACATATGGAAAACTTGAACAGTATTTTGGACTATTTACCTATTTACCGGGTCATGAATTGCGAGGTCCTGAGGTATCAGAAGATAATGTAAATTCTGTGGGTGAAACGTTGGGCTGGTTCCATGAAATATTAAAGGACTATAAACCGCAAAATAAAAAAACTGCAGAAGATTTGTCAGGTACTAAGGACTTGCTGAAAAAAAACGAATCAGAGCTACGTAAAAGCTCATATCCGGATATTGATGAAATAATAAAAGAACTTAAAGGGTCGCTTGGTAAAATTTCATTATCAGGTAAGCTACCCAAAGGCATTGTCCATTCAGATTTACATGAAAGAAATATTTTATTTCGCAATGGCGAGGTATCAGGAGTGTTAGACTTTGATAATTGTTATTACGGAAGCCTTGTCATTGATGTCGCATCACAAGCAGTCTGGTGGTGCTTTCGTGATAAAAGGTTTAATCCTATCTACTTTAATACATTTATTAATGGTTATACGAGTCAGCGCACATTGACAGAAAATGAAAGGGAAGCGTTTTGGGAAGCACTTAGGTTCTCGATAATAAAATTAATTGTGCGGGCGCTATGTTTGGTATATCTGGGTGGGGTGCAGAATGAAACATATGGGCATAGTGCTGACAAGATAAATGCTGAATATTTTAGAGCCATATATAAAACATGTTTAGAAAATGAAGTAAATATAAAGAAAATATTAATAAAACCAGTGTGAAACAAAGATGCAAGAGATGTCATGAGCAAGATCGAGAGTTAGTTGATGGGTATTGCAGTGAGTGTATTAAAAGAGAGCAGGTAAGCGTTTTATTAAATTGGAATAACATTGAAGAAATCGAAAAAATAGATTGATTTATTATGGTTTTCATGCTATACTAAAAACAGAAACAAAAATGATAAACAAACAATACATAAACTCAATATCTATTATAGTAGGTACGGCAGTAGGTGCAGGAATATTTGCACTTCCATATGCAATGGCTAAAGCAGGCGTGGGCATTAGCCTTTTTTATTTAGTTGTACTGGGACTGGTTTCCATAGTGCTTGTGTTGGCGTATGGCGAAGTGATACTGCGGACAAATGACCATTTACAGATTATTGGTTATACAAAAAAATATCTGGGAAATAATTGGCGTGTTATAGCATTGGTATCATTTATTGCAGGAATTACAGGCGCTTTAATAGCTTACACCATACAAGTGGGTGAGTTCCTGGAAACATTGCTTGGTCCAATGCTTGGTGGATCGGCTAGTACTTATAGTTTGGTCTATTTTATAATCGTATCCTTAATAGTATTGGCTGGTCTTGGGATGATAGTGCAATTTGAAAAATATATGGTGGCACTTCTAATCCTTGTTGTCTGTACTATTCTTTTTTCGGGATTTCCCAAAATAGAGTGGGTAAATTTAACTACATTCAATGCTTACTATTTATTTTTGCCCTATGGTGTAATTCTCTTTGCCATCAGTGCCGCTTCTGCTATTCCGGATGCCAAGGTGGCGCTAAAAAAAAATAAGAAGCTATTTAGCGTCATCAAGTATGGCATGATTGTTCCATTGATCATATATATACTTTTTTCTGTCGCGGTTGTCGGAATAAGCGGGGCCGGGACGCATGAAGGTGCCATACCCGGACTAACGCCATACCTGGGGAATTGGGTGGTCTTACTTGGAATATTATTTGGGATTATTGCCATGACAACATCTTTTCTTACTTTAGGGTTGGTTATCAGAGAAATATATCAGCTGGATTTCAAAATTCCGCGATTTTACGCCTGGTTGATGGCTATGATCCCGCCTTTTTTAGTTGTAGTTCTGCATTTAGCTTCATTTGTTTCTACGATAAGCTTAGTCGGCGGAGTTATGGGCGGTTTTGACGGTATTATCGTATTGTTAATGTGGAGAAAAGCCAGAAATATGGGGGATCGTCAGCCTGAGTGCAAGATAAACATTCCTTTTTGGATACAAGTATTTATGTTATTAGTATTTTCCATAGGTATAGTTTATGAGCTGTATTATCATATATTTGCATAATAATATTAGCAAATAGATATAATAATTATCTACACAATTAAATAACAAAATATTATATTGTAGCCATTGGTTGGCTATTATTTAACTTTTATTAATATTACTGCTGGTTGGGTGTCCTTTTCTCCTTGATGAGAAAAGGACGAAAAGAATCAAGCGCCACCAAACTCCCCCGTACCAGCGCGTAAGCGCGCGGTACGGGGTCAGACAGTTGGCGCGCCATTTGTTGTTACTTGATAGCAACTTGGTGCTAGGTTTTTTATTAATTAAGTATAAGCCTAGAGGAATGAAGTTGTAGATGTACATTGCATATATTATTAAGGACAGTATTTCATTCTGAAACTACTTGTAGTTCTTGTGAAGAGTCCCATTTAGATGCGACTGTCTTGCGGAAGCCGATACGATCAGGCGAGTTTTTTGTTGTATCCCACATGGTTCCCCAAAAGATCGAATGTTCTCCATAAACATTATTGATCTGATCAAGGGCTTTTACAAGGTCGGGCGTTTCGATTTTATTTTCAGTAGGGAAAAGAGCTAACTGACCGGAAGGTGGCTGTAAGCGAAAAACACTGACTGCTAGCATGGTTATGGGGTAGCGTTGATAGTTTTGATGAAAGAGCTTCATAACTTCGCCAAAAATTTTAGCACTATCATTTATAGGATAGGGGAGAGTTTTGTGGGTTGAATAACCGCCTTGTATATAGCGCCAGTAGAGACCCAGTCCGCGCGCTTCCAGCTTATTGTGACGTAGCCGACGACCGGTTTTTTCACATAATTTCATTAATATTTTACGGTGATATGAGTTGTCAGAGGTTTTTCGGGGAAGGCAATACGAATGCCCAATTGATTTGGGAGTGCTTGGCTTTTGCAATCCGGTCAGCTCTACTCCATTTAGGTTGGCCCAGAAGTGGTAACCCATTTTACCCAATGACTGCATCAGATTGGCTACTGGATAATCATGCAAATCAGTAGGAGTATAGATGCCCAGATGATTAAGCCTGACCTCCATGCGAGTGTTGATGCCCCAGATGTCGGTTAGCTCTATTGATTCATAAAATTCAGCCAGCTTTCTTTTGGGCAAAAGCAGAATGCTATTGGGCCCTGTACAGTCGGAAGCTAGCTTAGCCAGAAAACGAGTAAAGGATATACCGACAGACGCACCCAGCCATTCGCCTACATCTCGCTTTATACTGGTTTGTATCTCTTGGGCTTTTTGATGAGCTTCGTTTAAGTTTTTGACGTGTCCAGTTAAATCCAGAAAAGCTTCATCTATACTATAAGGCTCAATGTCGTCAGTGTAGCGATTGAGGATGCTGAATATTTTTTTAGTAGTGGAGCGATATTTAGCCGGGTCGTTTTGGATTATAACAATGTCAGGATCGATCGCTCGAGCATCTTTTACTCTTAAGCCTACTTTAATCCCAACTTCTTTGGCCTCAATTGAAGAAGCAATAATACAGCCATTGTCACTTAAATATGCACAAACCCCGACTGGCCTGCCACGTAAGAAAGGATTAGCCTGCTGTTCGACAGAAGCAAAATAGCTGTTCATATCGATATGGAGGATGATACTTTTGAGTTTCGTGGGTGGCATATTTAGGCTTGACAATTTTTTTATAGTCTGCTAGTATGTAATATCGTTCATTTTCAGCCTAGCGCTGAACCAGGTTCGTCAGGGTGGAGGGCGCATACCTGCCGAATGCGTCATAGTGACGTAACTTACCGTAAGTGCCCACCCCACTAAGGGGCCACATCTTTCTTTTGGAAGGTTTGGCCCCATTTTTTTTAAAACCTTGTATCTCTAAACCCGCCTTTCAGAGCATTGTGTGGCGGGTCAGGTCTATGTTTGGGGTGAAAGGTTGCTTTTTAGCAATAATTTAAAGTAAGATTTTGAACTGCGGGGGATACTACAAATAAACAGATATTTGCCTTTCCACAAATTATCCACTGGGAGGGTAGATGGCTGGACCTTGAAAGGCTTGAAA
Organism: Patescibacteria group bacterium; assembly: GCA_018814765.1. Taxonomy (GTDB): domain Bacteria; phylum Patescibacteriota; class Patescibacteriia; order JAHIZJ01; family JAHIZJ01; genus JAHIZJ01. The sequence goes on along the minus strand of JAHIZJ010000003.1, from coordinate 9,300 downwards.
TACAAGTTGGTTGTACAAGGTACGAGCGATGGTGGTAGATCCGGTCCATTTACCGTGAACAAGGACATAACTCTCTATGTCCGAGAGGTTGTGGACCCCATACCTCATTGGCAGATTTATCGCTGGATAGAAAGTGAGCCCGAACCGATCCAATGAGTAAGTCAGCTTGACCCGACCTAATTAAGGGAAGGGTCTTTTTCTTTACATCGAACCAATTTTTAGAGAACGTAGTAGGTATTAAATAAAAAGAATAAGCTCTATCTTCAGCCACTGTCTGGCTGCGCCAGATCATGGGAAACAGGATAAATAACCTCCCCCTATGCTAAAGCTTCGGAGGGCAGGCCGCTGTAGCCACTACTTAACCCGCGCCATCAACCTTGCTAAGCGAATAGCGGGGTCCGTGGTTATTAAATGCATTCAGGCTAAAGCCTTATCCACCTCCACTAAAGTGGGGTAGAAAAAAGATATTAGCAAATGACAGGGTTCTTCCATATGGCAAGGCTAAAGCTTTACAATCCATGATGACTATCCTTCCGCGTATAGCTCTTCCAGTCTCCATTTGAGCTCCAGAGGATTGAAAGCCAGCTTGAAAGTATTTGCTTTATCTGAAACCGAGAAATAATATATAAGATCTCGGCCTATTCTTTCTGAGTGGGTTAAGTTGAGCCTTTTTATCGTATAACGCTTCCGTCCCCAAGTGAAAGAATGAGGCACGACTTTGTTACCGACAAACGAAGCAATTACATTAATTGGTTCATTGATTTTTTCGTATACTGTCATTGAGTTTTTGAATTTTAGACATTAGAATGTTCTAATTTCCTTCGATATTAGTGCTTCGGATTTCTAGATTGGTATTATTTAGCTGGAGAAAAATTCTTTGTGTAGGTTTTATAGTTATTCCAATCAGATTCAAACTTACGAAAAATGGCTCGTACAATTCCTTGAATAGCCGGATTTCTAGAATAGAGAGGTTTCATTTTAGAGTTAGCAGGCTGAAGTCGAATACGTTTCTTTTCTCGATAGTAGCGTTTGAGTGTGGCGTATTCATTGTCTAATAAGGCAACAACCACATCTCCGTTTTGCGGATAAAAGTTGCGCTCAATCACAACGTAGTCGCCATCAAGAATTCCGTCCTCTATCATGGACTCACCCTTTACTCTCAGTACAAAAGAATTATCGTCTTGAACTATCTCTGTAGGTACTGTGATGGTTTCATTCTCTTCAATTGCTTCAATCGGCTTGCCGGCAGTGATTAGTCCGGCTAGGGGGAGCTCTATGGCTTTTTTGAACCGCGTGGCCCTAGTTGGTTCGAGTGAACGAGACTGACCAATGTTGGCCTTGAGGAAGCCCTTGTCTTCTAGTGCTTTTATGTGTTCATGAATCGTAGCAGGGGAGGAGAGGCCCAGATGTTCACCAATTTCTCGATAGCTTGGTGAATACTCGTTAACCTTGATAAATTCAGTTACATAATCAAGTATTTCTTTTTGTTTTTTGGTTAATCTTTCGGTCATATAGTTTTAATTAAAAATTAATAATTTAAGATGTAAAATTAAGGTGAGATTATAAGTTTAGAATTACAAATTCTACATATACATTATAAACCGAACAAAAACCGAACGTCAAGTGGTTTTATCCACAGTTGAAGAAAACAACTCATAAAATACATAAATTCCTAGACAATATGGACAAAACATGATAACTATGCTATAATTATATTATGAAAACAAAAATAAACAATTCAAAAGGATTTACTGTAAAACAACCGACCCATGCTGCAGAGTGGGTTTTTATAATGCCCGATAATCAATCTTGTAATAATCAGCAAAATATTATAATGAGACTGATGTCACGAGTAATGTTTAGAAGTGAAATAAAGTAAGCATATGGCTAAAATATTTTCAAATAGCCTCAATAAAAGAATTACCTTTTATTTTATTATTATCGCGATTATTGTAATCGCGGCTTTTATTTATACATCGGTTTCAACTACAACGAATAGTTTGAAAGAGGAAGTACAAAAAAGAGTTGATGTAGGGCTGGAAACTTTTTCGTTGGTTATACAAGACACTATTGATAAATTATTTTTTGATAGCGAATCGTTGGTTCAAGATGGTGATATATTAGACAATGTTATCGCTCTTCAAGATGTTAATTATGAAGATTTATCCGGTCAGGCTGATTATACTATTTTAAAAGACAAACTAAAGAATGAATTAGTTAGTAAGGGGTTAAGTATTTTAACTATTGTTGATACAAAAGGTAGAGTAATAGTTAGTGCCAACAGTGATCAAACAGGACAGAAGCTATCGTTAAGGGGTTTTATTGAAGACATATTAAAAGAGCAAATGTCAGTTAGTTCAAATGAAATAATAACAGCTGAAGAGTTATTAACTGAAGGAGAATCAATTTCTGAATTAGCCAAGATAAAAAGAATACCTTCTTTGTATCAAAAAGATGGATGGAGAGAACAAGAAGTAGAGGATGACGCTTTGATGATGACAGCTGTATCAATGATTAAAAAGAACGGCATCGCAATAGGAGCATTAGTTGGTGGAGTAATTTTGAATAATGATAATACTATACCCGACAGAATAGTAGAAAGTGGAGGAGGGATAGCCTCAATTAATTTATATGATGCGCGTATTGCTACTACACAAATACTAGGAAATACTGTCAGAGGGATTGGTACGCTAACGTCTGAAGATGTAGTAAATACGGTTTATGTAGCACAGCATAATTATTCAGGACGGGCATATGAAATGGATGATTGGTATTTTGTAGCTTACGAACCATTGCGTAATTATGATAATGAAGTAGTCGGTAGTATTGCTCGTGGCATTAAAGAGTCTGAAGCTGTGGCTGGTGTAGAGTCTTTGCAATTAAAATTCATTATCATTGGTGTTCTTGCCTTAGCCTTTATTTATATCGCTACTCAGCTTATTACTCGTACTATAACCGGCCCCCTAAAAAAGCTTGCATCGAATAGCTATAAAATAAGTAGAGGTAATTTGGAAATAGATATTGAGGCACCTGATCGTGAGGATGAGATCGGAGACCTAACACATAGCTTTATCATAATGAAAGACAAGCTTAGAGAGTACTATACTAAGCTTGAGGATTTGGTTGCAAAAAGAACTCAAGAATTAAGGCATAAGGTAAAAGACCTGGAAACAGCTCGGCATTCTATTGAGGATGAAAAAAATAAGTCAGAGTCAATATTAAAAAATGTTGGTGACGGTGTATTAGCATTAAATCATGAAAAAAAATTTATTGCTTGTAATGATGCAGCCAGTGAATTACTTGAGTACAGTACTGATGAAATAATAGGTCAAGATCTTTCAAAAATTATTAAACTAAAAAATACTAAATTAACATCAAGCAATAAAGACTTTAATCCGGTAACGGAATCTATTAAATCCAAAACAGTCATCATGACAGGTACGGGAGAGTTTTCTATAATAACGAAAAAGAAAAAAGAAATACCGGTAACTATAACAGCTACACCGTTGAAAGATAATTCTGGTGAAGTACATGGCGGTGTACTAGTAATGAAAGATGTGACAAAAGAACAAGAAATTGATAAAATGAAGTCTGAGTTTGTTTCAGTGGCGTCTCATCAACTACGTACGCCCCTTTCAGCCTCTAAGTGGTTTTTGGAAATGCTGATTAACAAAGAAGCAGGAGCTATTAATAAAGAACAAGCAGAATATCTGGATCACATCTTCAAATCAAACGAACGAATGATCGCACTGGTAAATGACCTATTGAATGTATCACGAATTGAATCAGGTACTATCGCTATTGAGCCCCTACCGACTAATATCGATGGTCTGGTCAGAAGTGTAATATTTGAGCTCACCCCTCAAGTTAAAAAGAAAAATATAAAGACAGTATTCCAGAGCGTTAAAGGAGGCTTGCCAAATATCAACATAGATCCCAAGCTGATACGACAAGTATTTCAAAATCTATTATCCAATGCAGTTAAATACACTTCTGAGAAAGGGTCTGTGGGAGTACGAGTAAAGACAGACAAAAACTATGCTACATTTGAAATATTTGATACGGGCGTAGGAATTCCTAAAAAGCAACAGCCAAAAGTATTTAAGAAGTTTTTTAGGGCCGACAATGTTATAACTATGCAGACTGAGGGAACAGGACTAGGTCTGTATGTAGCAAAATCAATTGTTGATGCATCAGGCGGTAAGATTTGGTTCGAGTCGGTAGAGGGTAAGGGCACTAGCTTCTTCTTTACCCTACCTTTAACTGGAAGTAAAAGAAGAGCAGGCGAAAAAACATTAATATAAAATATATATGGCAAAGCAAATAAAAGTTCTCATTGTCGAGGATGAAGAAATAATTAGTAAAGCGCTAGCAACGAAGCTGGGTAAGAATAAGTTTAATATAACATTAGCCATGGATGGTGCGACTGGATTAGAGCTAGCCAAGAAAGAAATGCCTGATATTGTATTGCTTGATCTGATTATGCCTAAAATGAGTGGTTTCGAGGTGCTGGAAAAGATAAAGAAAGATCCAGCCACTAATAAAATTCCTGTAGTAATATTGAGCAATTTAGATGATTCATCATATCTGAAAAAAGGTATAGAGGCCGGGGCTGCTGAGTATATGGTCAAAACCAGGACAAATTTGGAAGAAATAATAGCAAAAATACACGAAATAGTAAAAGTATAAAACTATGTCAAAAATATTAGTTGTAGAAGACGAAGCTTTCCTTCTCCAGGCTCTCTCTGACAAATTGAAAAAAGCTGGTCATAATGTCGAAACAGCTGTTGATGGAGTTCAGGGAATGGAGAAGATAAAATCATTTAAACCAGAATTAGTATTTTTGGATTTATTAATGCCCAACAAAGATGGTTACGCAGTTCTGGAAGAAGCAAAAAGCATGGATGAAACAAAGGATATACCGATTGTTATATTATCAAATTTTGGCGACGAGAAAGAAATAAAAAAAGCCAAAGATTTGGGCGCTAGAGATTATTATGTTAAGGCTAACTTGAAACTTTCTGAATTGGTAACAAAGATTGAGGATTATGTAAAGAAATAAAGTGCATCGGATGTAACATGTGAAGCCTTCTCGTAATTATTGGGAGGGTTTTATAAAATTAGTATGAATAAAAAAAGTCTAGATAAAACAATTTGGGAAATTAATAGCGTTAAATATCAAGGGGCGACTAACATTGCTCAAGCGGCGCTAAAATCATTCTACAAATATTCAGCGTCATATAAAAACCCAAACCAATCAATTTGGCTTGAGGAAATGAAAAGCACTGCTAAATATATTGTTGACAATACACGTCCCAACGAGCCTTTAGCGCGAAATGGTTTGAAATACATACTAAATAGAGTAAAAGATAATCCGAACCAGAGTGCATTAAAACAAAGTTTATCGGAATTTATTGCCTTGATAAATCAGGCTCGGGAAAAAATAACTAAGTCGGGAAAAGCGGTTATTAACTCCGGAGATAATATCTACACTCACTGTCACTCATCTACTGTTGAAAAATTATTGGTAAACACCTATGTTCGTAAAAAGTTTAATGTATATAATTCAGAAACACGTCCTCTTTTTCAGGGAAGAATAACTGCGACGAGACTAAGAGCCAGGCATATTCCAGTAACAATGGTGGTTGATGCCGCAGTACCATTTTTAATTAGTACTACGTCTGGTAGAGACTTAATGATGGACAAAGTGATTATCGGCGCGGATGTTATTCAGCCTGATGGTACTATAATAAATAAGATTGGAAGCTATGGGATTGCCTTGGCTGCATATGAAAATAAGGTGCCTGTTTATATAGCTGCTAACTTACTGAAGTATTCAAATAATCTAAAAACAAAGCTGGAACGAAGACCAGCTAAAGAGGTATGGCCAAAAGCACCCCGAGGAATGGAGATAATAAATTTTGCTTTTGACAAGATACCCGCAAAATATATTACACGTATTATTTGTGAATTTGGCTTAATCAAGCCGACGGAAGTAAAAAGATATTTATCTAAACATTATCCCTGGATAATATGAGTCAAATAGTAGATGGATACAATTATCTTCATTTAGGAAGGTCTGTAAAAAAATCAGAACATATTATTGCCACTTTTTTTATTGGATCTCAAATGGAAATAAATAAGGCAGCTCAGGTTGTAGCTGGGGAATCATCGATCGGTACTTGGACTGATATAAAAACATTATCGAAGGCAACCTTCAAAAAGTTATCTGCTAAAGTTATTCAAGCGGACAGACGAACCAGAATAGTAAAAATAGCTTATCCTTTAGCACTATTTGAGCCTAGCAATATAGCTCAATTATTGTCAGATGTGGCTGGAAATATATTTAGCATGAAGGCTATACCGAATCTTCGTTTGATTGATCTGGAATTTCCTGACAAATATATAAACTCATTTTTGGGACCTGCCTTTGGTGCTGATGGTGTAAGGCATAAATTAAAAGTTTACAAGCGACCGTTGATAGGAGCTATTATGAAACCGAAACTGGGATTAAGCTGGAAACAGCATGCTCATTTTGCATACCTAGCTTTTAAAGGAGGAGTCGATTTAGTAAAAGATGACGAAAATTTGACTGATCAAACATTCAATCCATTTGATAAAAGAGTAAGAGAAACAGTTAAACTTGCCAGAAAAGCTGAGCAGGAAACGGGACAAAAAAAACTATGTGCGTTTAATATAAGTGCTTCGGCAAATGAAATGATTAAACGAGCTGAATTTGTAAAGAAAGCCGGTGGTCACTGTGCCATGGTAGACATAATGACTGTAGGATTTTCTGGTTTGCAGGCTTTAAGGCAGGCGCGATTAGGATTGATATTACACGGCCATAGAGCCATGCATTCAACCATGACAAGGAATCCCAAACATGGTATTTCAATGACAGTAATTGCCAAACTAGCGCGACTAGCGGGGATAGACCAGCTTCATACTGGAACGGTTGTGGGAAAGATGGAAGGAACAGCAAGGGAAACAAATGACATCAACAAATTTTTAAGTTGCAAATGGGGTAGAATAAAGCCTGTTATGCCAATTGCTTCGGGGGGACTACACCCCGGACTGGTACCTCAATTATATAAAGTTATTGGACCAAATGTAATTATAAACTTTGGTGGAGGTCTTCATGGTCATCCAAAGGGTACTTATCAGGGTGCTCAAGCAGCATTTCAGGCAGTAGAGGCAGTAACGAAAAGAATTCCCTTGAAGAAACATGCTAAATCCAACATTGCACTTGCTGAAGCGATTATTAAATGGGGAGCGGGATAGACATTGATCAACCCGTAGCCGCAAATCTGTGTTTGCGGCTATAGATTACGTATATTTTTACTTAGCGCAAACACAGATTTGCGCATACGTGGATGGAGATATTATAAATGCCATATTTTTTAAAAAGTAAAAAACTAGACTTTAAAGCTGATGGACCTTATGTAGCTGTTTTAAGTGAGCCAGAGGCAAAACGTTTGGGAGTGCAGAACAATGATGATATAGAAATACGCTGGGGTAAGCATAGGGTTATCGCTGAAGCTGATTTTACAAATTCAAAAGTAAAAAAAGGTGAGATTGGATTATTTCATGAAATCTGGGAGGACTACCCACTGAAAAAAGGTGAGGTTGTTCAGATAAAAGTGTTGTCACGCCCAGCCTCGATAAAAGCGATTATAAAGAAGCTATTAGGTAAAAGACTGAATTATGAGGAGATCTATTCTATAATTAAGGATATTGTTAGTCGGCGCCTGGGTCGAAGCGAGATAAGCTACTTTGTGGCTAGTAGTTTTGCTCGTCATTATAACGATACAGAGCTATATTATCTGACTAAAGCTATGGCCGAGACTGGTGAACAGCTAAGGTTTAAAGGTAAGGTAGTAGATAAACATTCTGTTGGAGGATTGGCAGGAAATAGAACATCAATGATGGTAGTACCAATTGTTGCTTCTACTGGTCTGGTTATTCCAAAAACTTCTTCCAGAGCTGTTACTTCACCGGCTGGGACGGCTGATACAATGGAAGTAATTTGCCCGGTACAACACTCGGTAAAAAGTATCAAGAAGTTCATTAAGAAAAACAATTGCTGTTTAGTCTGGGGTGGTGGTCTTAATATAGCGCCTTCTGATGATAGGATAATTCGCGCTTCACATCCTTTGGGGATTGAACCATACAACAAAATGATAGTTAGTATCATGGCCAAAAAAGTAGCCATGGGAATTAAGTACTTGATTATTGATATGCCGGTTGGCCCGACTACTAAAATACCGAACATTAAACTAGCTTGGGACGTAGAAAGAAAGTTTGTATATTTAGGCAAACGTTTTGGAATGAAAGTGAAAGTAAAGATGACAGATGCTCGTGAACCTGTTGGGCGTGGAGTTGGCCCGGCCCTGGAGGCTAGGGATGCATTGAGGGTATTACAACAGCACCCTCTCAGGCCATTGGATCTGGAAAAGAAATCAATTATATTAGCAGGTGAATTATTTGAACTTTGTGGAAAAGTAAAAAAAGGTCGTGGACGGATAAGGGCCAGACAGATACTTGAATCCGGTGAAGCCTGGAAAATGATGCAAAAAATAATTAAGGCCCAAGGAGGTAATCCTGATATCAAAGCTGATGATGTAACATTGGGAGCCATAAAGAAAAGATATTTTATAAAAAAGAATGCCACCATTAAGGAAGTATTAGATACGTCAGTAGATGATATTGCTCGTTTATTGGGAGCGCCCGACGAAAAATTAGCAGGTATACATATCCATCAAAGAATTGGGAGCAAGGTAAAAAAAGGTGATCCGTCGTTTACATTCTACGCACAAAGTAAAGAGAGAATGAGATTGGCTGAAGTTGCTCTAAAAAAAATGAAGATATTTTTATTTAAGAAAAAATAGATCATGATTAATAAACCAAAAAAAGATTTTAATAGTGAACTAGCCAAAAAAAAGCACACTGGTCGTTTGTTATTATTAATAGGCTTTGGTTGTATAATATTTATGGTGTTTATTCTAACTATGGTGTATTTATTTATTGATGTGATACTTGATATGCTGGGTTGAGACAAATTATTAGAATCTGTGCACATATAGAACGGGTGGTGGTAGCCCGTTTTTATATATGGTCAGCACTGTACAGTTAACCTTATCCGGTAACAATCTGGTATCTTAGGGGTTACAAAGGTTAACTCATAAATAACCCTAGGAAATATGAACAAAACACACTCTCCATTTCCCCGTGAACTTCGAGCCAGATGGTACCTTCAGACTGATAAATACGGTAAATCTGTAACTGATGTATGTCAGATAT
>JAHIZJ010000028.1 GCA_018814765.1 Patescibacteria group bacterium | reverse complement strand
TCTGTGGTGTCGACCAAGGTGGTGCTGGTGGAGGCATAGGAGGAAGCGGTGATGTTAACTACCTGGCAAAGTTTACCGCCTCTGATGCGATTGGCAGTTCACTAATATATCAAGACCCTCTTAACAATAATTTTGGAATCGGCGTAGACGACCCAAAAAATCACCTTGATATAGGCTGGAATTTCGGTGGTTACATGGCTTTGAGACGTGATGATGGTATTATTAGTAATGGTGAGGACCTCGGTGCTCTCTATTTCACCGGCGACGCTGGAGCTGCTGGAGCCATAGGGGCCGAAATAAAAGCTAACACCACCGCAGATTGGAGCGGTAATGACTACCCGACAAAGCTGACTTTTGGCACTGCTCCTGACGGAGGTACCGTCCAGCAGAGAATGGTTATCGGTTCGGATGGCAAAGTCGGCATCGGCATAGCCAGTCCCGTCAATAATTTAGATGTGGGTCATCCGGGTGGAGGCTATATGGCTCTAAAACGTTACGATCCGACGATCGTCAATACTAATGACCTGGGTGCTCTCTATTTCACCGGTAATCCCGGAGGGGCTAATGGAACTGGCGCTGAGATTAAAGCTATCGCCACCGAAACCTGGAGTGATGATGACTACCCGACAAAGCTGACTTTTGGCACTGCTCCCAATAGCGGGACAGTCAGTGAACGAATGGTCATAAACCAGGATGGACTTATCGGTATCGGCACTGCTGATCCAAAAACTCCGCTAAATTTATACAACACGACCGCAGGAAAAATATTACTACAAGACGCCGGATCAGGCTCAGCCGTTACCGATGGCTTTGAAGTATCACAAGACGGTTCGACCGCTTATGTCTTGAATCGCGAATCGGGCAGTTTATACCTTGGAACTAGCGGTAGTTATAGGCTAACAATTGACAGCGCCGGTAAAGTAGGGATCGGAACTACCTCCCCGAGTCAGACACTCCACGTAGTCGGTGATGCGCGTGTCACCGGACTGAATTGTACCGGGAATGCTAACGGTGGCAAAGTGACAGGCGATGCCAGTGGTCTTCTTTCCTGCGCAGATGATATTGGTGGAGGTAGTAGTGGAATCACCGGCTCAGGCTCAGTCAATCGTATCGCAATGTTCACAGCAAATGATGTTATTGGCAACTCAAATATTTATTATAACAATACTTATATTGGTATAGGTGGTGCACCTGCAAACGATAGACTAGAGGTTACCGGCGCCGTCGACAGCTCCGATGGTTATAAGGTGGATAACAATGAGGTTATTGATGGTGACGGACGCTACTACTACACCAGAAATACATCAGTTAATAAGTGGGGAGCTGCCAACGGTTCGGGCTTCGGCATAGATGCGTTAAACAGCGGCGATTATGATTTTCTAGTTTATGAAGATTTAACATATACATCTTCACTAAGATTGGGGTACCAAAGTGGAGCCAATAATGCCGTGATTGATACTTATGACGCAAATGATTCATTAACTATCAGAGCCAATGGTTCGGGCAATATAAATATAATGGACAACGGTACGGGCGATGTAAACGTCGACAGTGGAACACTTTTCGTTGACAATAGCGCTAACAGGATTGGTCTAGGAACCACGAATCCAAGCCAAGCATTACATGTAGTCGGTGGTGCCCGTATCACCGGACTGAATTGTACCGGGAATGCTAACGGTGGCAAAGTGACAGGCGATGCCAGTGGTAATCTTACCTGCGCAGATGACGTTGACAGTGTTGGTGAGGACAGCCCATGGACTCTAAACGTAAGTAACCTCTACCCGGACAACACCGCTTGGCAAGTTGGTGTTGGCACAACTGATGTCAGAGCTAAGCTTCATGTAGTTGGCTCGGGCACTACTGATCAGCTGGCTATTGGTCGAAGTGCAACCTCATCATATTTTCGTCTTGGGACAGACAATGCGAGTAATTCTTACATGGCCTCTAATGCCACCCATAATGGTTCCGGTGGATGGACCTATATTAATGTTGGCGGATACGGCGGTAAAGCTAGCATGATATCATTGACTGCTGATTTATCTTTTCAAACTCAGGAAGATGTAACAGAAGATCCTTGGACATGGGATACTAAAATGAGAATTAAAAGTAGCGGGAATGTCGGAATCGGTCAGTTAAGTCCAGCCGGTAAGTTCGTTGTAAATCATGGTTTGGCAGGAGCCGGTAGTGCCGGTGATGCCATTGCTACCTACGCTGACTCAGGAAACTCCGCTCTCTATGCCCAACAAAACAGCACTAGTGGATATGCCGGAAGTTTCAGCGGCAAAGGCGCTATTAGTGCATTACAGCCAGTTTGGGATAGTAAAAGTACACTCAGAGCTATTAACGAAACAGCTTCAACAAATACGGGAGTAGGTATTATCGGTGTCGGTGGATCAGCCGGCTCTGCTGGTCGCGGAAGTTATGGTGTGGCCGGTTTTGGCCGAAACGCCACCGGCTCAGGCGGAAGATCGGTTGGTGTTTATGGAGAGAGTAATGCCTCATACAGTAGCACCGGAATTCGTGCTGGTATTATGGGCAACGCCTCTGCTGATGGTTCACCTGCAAGTGCAAAAAAAAGTGCCGGCGTATATGGAGTCAATTCTGATCCCGGCGGAGATGATACCAACTATGGTGTATATTCAGAAGGTGACTTTGGCGTTAATAACAATAAGTGGGGCGGTAGTCCCGGCGCTGGTGGCTCTGCCACTGTGAGTGCTACCTGCGGTACAGCAAATGGTGGAAGTTGTGAGTGTCCAGATGGAAGCTACATGGTTGGATTAAATATGGTGGGTGGAGCTAACAATGATTTCGACATTTTCTGCCAATTGTTGTAAATATTGAAAACAAAATAAAAGAACGGGGTTATCATAGACTCCGTTTTTTTGTGTTGGATTACAAATACCTGCTCTGTCCTGTTAATGAAGGAATGTTTATATTAATACATACTCTGGACATTGTGGCTAATAGTAAATATATGGTAAATTTAATTAAATAGAACAATTATATGAATATATAATTACGATAATTTAATGAACAACCTTTTTGATTTTTCTAATCTACCTCTTACGCAACTGTCCTCTACTTATGCCCAAGCTTCTATCTGGTTAGAAGAAAAGATGGATAAACAAATTGCCACTTTTGATGTGGTTATTAGAGGAATGCCGAAAAAACAGGAACTATCTAGTTTATGGTGGTCTAGAGGAGCTGGTAAATTATATTACAAATCTAAAATATTCACCTGCTCAAATACAACTACTGCAGAAGGGTGGATTAATAACTAATAATTTTGCGAAGTACTTGAAGACATTCAGATTTTCGGGTGATGTGCATGCAATGTCCGAGGGAAACATTTTCTTTCCAGAAGAACCAATAGTACGTATAACCGCACCCCTTATCGAAGCCTCGCTTATTGAAACTGTGATCTTTGGCATTACGGTATCTAATGTTTTATTTATGTCCAAAGCGTCTCGAATAAGTAGCATTACAAAAAATGTAACTTTGGGTATGCAACGTGCTCATTCTTTTGAATCAGGAATAAAAGGTCTGCGTTGTGGTCATATTTGTGGATTGTCAGTAAATGCTTGGCCGGTTTTTGTAGAAAAGCATCATCTACCTATTAACAGAAACTATCTTGTAAGCGGTCAACACTTCTTTGTGAAATCATTTTCAGACGAACTATCAGCATTTAAAAAGATGGTACAGCATTTTCCCAACAACGCTGCATTTATGATAGATACTTATAACATTAAGAAAGGTATTGAAAATGCAATTATTGTTGGAAAGGGAATAAAAAAAAGAGGTGGTAATTTACAATTTGTTACTATAGATTCTGGTGATTTGAATATATTGTCACGAATGACTAGAAATAAATTAGATCTTAGCGGACTTCAAAAAGTAAAAATCATAGCGGCTACAAACTTAGATGAATATAAACTAAAGAAGCTGGTTAATAAAAAGGCCCCCATAGATGTATTTGTTGTTGCTACAGAATATACGACAGTGTCTGATTCTCCCAGTCTTGAGGTTATATACAAGATTGCAGAAATTCGAGACGGTAAAAAAATTCACTACACTGCCAAATTAACTCCCGGTAAAGAAAGTTTTCCCGGCAGAAAGCAAGTTTTTCGAAAATACAAAAATGGCAAATTTGTTAGTGATACAGTCGGTTTAGAAAGCGAAAAACATGGGGTACCACAGCTTAATATGATTATTCACAAAGGTAAGCTCATGAAAAAGCTTCCGTCTCTTAAAAAAATACAAATATATTTCAATAAACAGCTGAAATCAATGCCTAGAAAACTCTTAGACATCGATAGTCGACAGCGATATCGTGTCGATGTAAGCAGTAAACTAAGAGAATTATTAAATAAAGTCAAAAAAAAACGTAAAATAACAGCACAATCATACATTTTGTGGATAAACTGTTTGACTGGTGTTCATAACTTGTAACTCATTTTATATACATATTTAATCTTTTTAGCTAAAGTTAGCCTTTATATAAGATATTAGGCCTTTTTGTGTTATTTCTTGACAAGATATTAATTAGTGGTATTATCAATCTATGTATATCCACCCCTTTTTGGGGTATAATTTTGAGCAATTTAAGGGCTTTGTATAAAGTTCAGACTCCATAGCCCCTAATAATAACAAGGGGCAGGAATATTTTTTATGTCTCAATCCGATATTACTAAGATCGAACGGAAGTATTTTAATCCGCTCCGTGAGGTCATACCTTTACCAAACTTAATTGAAATCCAAAGAAAATCATACGATTGGTTTTTTAAAGAGGGTCTCAATGAGCTTTTTGATGAAGTATCGCCGGTCCAAGAACATATGGGCCGTAATCTTGAATTATTTTTCAAAGATTACTATCTGGATGAACCGCGTTTTGATGAAGTTACTGCAAAATCAAAAAATCTCACATTTGAATCAGCTTTACGCGTAAATTGCCAGCTGGTTAATAAAAAAACAGGTGAAATAAAAGAGCAGGAAGTCTTTTTGGGAGATTTCCCACTCATGACTAACCGAGGTACTTTTATTGTCAATGGAATTGAGAGAGTTGTAGTTTCCCAGCTAATTCGTTCAGCTGGTGTTTTTTTTACTTCGGAGGTAATCAAGGGTCGTCGCTACTACGGAGCCAAGATTATTCCAAACCGTGGTGCCTGGCTTGAGCTTGAAACTGATAGTCATAACAACATCGTCGTTAAAATAGATCGTAAGAGAAAGGTCGCTATTACCAGCCTCTTACGAGCTTTTGGTTATGGTGGCGATGAAGAAATTCGTGAATTATTCAAAGACGTTGATACTAATCCAGACGTCAGATATATTGATCAAACAATAGAAAAAGATACCGCCCGATCTGAGGCTGAGGGCCTGAAAGAAGTTTATAAGCGTATCCGTCCGGGTGATCTGGCAACAGTTGACAATGCGCGTGATTTAATTTATAAAATGTTCTTCGCTTTCGACCGTTATGACTTTGGCCGAGTCGGACGTTATAAGCTGAATCAACGCTTCGGCTTTGAAATCCCCAATAACAAAGAAACTCGAGTCCTGCGCCGAGAGGACCTAATCTCTATTATCCGTGAAATAATTATACTGAATAACTCCCAAAAAGATGCGGACGATATAGATCATTTGGGTAACCGCCGTGTCAGAGCTATTGGTGAGCTGGTACAGAATAAGTTCAGGGTCGGCCTATCCCGCATGGAAAGGATCATACGCGATCGCATGAGTACAATGGATATTGGCTCTCTGACACCCAGCCAGCTTATCAATGCCCGACCTGTTATGGGCGCTGTCAAAGAGTTTTTCATGTCATCGCAACTTTCTCAGTTCATGGATCAGACAAACCCTCTGGCCGAACTGGAGCACAAACGACGTCTTTCTGCTATGGGCCCCGGCGGTCTATCTCGTGAACGAGCCGGATTTGACGTGCGTGATGTTCATCGTACCCATTATGGACGGATTTGCCCTATCGCTACACCTGAAGGACCTAATATTGGTCTGGTTGGGCATTTGACTACTTATGCAAGAGTAAATGATTTTGGCTTTATTGAAACGCCCTATCTGAAAGTTGTCCACGAAGCAAAGAATGATCCATCAGTCACAGAGGGTCTCCGTTGTCGAAAGGACATATCCGATAGTTCCGGAAAAGTTATTGTAAAGAAGAACGAACTGATAACTAAAGATCAGGCCAAAGAATTAGCTAAGCTAGACATAGAGACCATCCCCCTCCAACCTAGGGTTACAGATGAGATAGTCTATATGGATGCTTTCGAAGAAGAGCATTATGTTACTACTGCGGCAACAACACCCTTGGATAACCTAAACTATTTTGCTTTTGATCGGGCCGAAGTTCGTCGTAATGGTGAACCAGCTATTATGCCCGTTGAAAGTATAGAGTTGATGGCTATTTCACCTAAACAGATAGTAAGTGTAGCTACATCCCTGATCCCCTTCTTGGAGCATGATGATGCTTCCCGAGCCTTAATGGGAACCAACATGCAACGTCAGGCAGTGTCATGTGTTCGACCAGAAGCACCTATAGTAGGCACTGGTGTAGAGGCCAGAGCGGCCCAAGACTCAGGCCACGTTATCCTGAGTGAAGCTGATGGTGTTGCTACAAAAGTTCAGGCCTCAGAGATTCAAATCACAGACGACAATAATAATATTCACACTTACCCACTGGGAAACTTCGTCCGTTCTAATGCCGCCACCTGCATGAACCAACGTACTATTATTAACATCGGTGAACGTGTCAAAAAAGGCCAGGTTTTGGCTGACGGCGCTTCAACTCAAAATGGTGAACTGGCATTAGGTCAAAATATACTAGTCGCCTTCGTCTCCTGGGAGGGCGGTAATTATGAAGACGCCATACTTCTTTCTGAGCGCCTAGTACAAAAAGATAATTTTACTTCAATCCATATAGAAGATTATACAGTTGATATACGAGATACAAAATTAGGTCCGGAATTAATCACTCGCGACATTCCAAACGTTAGTGAAGACAAACTTAAAGACCTAGATGAAGAAGGTATTGTCAGAATAGGAGCTGAGGTTGCTTCGGGAGATATTCTTGTTGGAAAAATTACACCGAAGGGCGAAACTGAATTATCTGCAGAAGAAAAACTGCTCCGAGCAATCTTTGGAGAAAAAGCTAAAGACGTGAAAGACAGCTCTCTCTACCTTGAGCATGGTGAACATGGCAAGGTTGTTGATATAAAAATCTTTTCCAAAGAAAACGGCGACAAACTGCCAGCTGGTGTTATAAAAAGTATCCAAATAGCTGTTGCTCAGCTAAGAAAAGTACAAGTTGGTGATAAGCTAGCCGGTCGACATGGTAATAAGGGTGTTATCTCACGAATTGTTTCTACTCAAGACCTACCCTTCTTAGAAGACGGTACCCCGGTCGATATTGTCCTCAATCCCCTAGGAGTTGTTTCACGAATGAACCTGGGACAAATATTAGAGACCCACATTGGTTTTGCCGCCAAAAAACTTGGATATAATGTGGCCACACCCGTACTAAATGGTATTAGCGATGAAATAATACGCCAAGAATTAAAAAAAGCTGATCTACCGGAAGATGGCAAGGTCACTTTATATGATGGACGAACCGGAGAACCATTTGATCAGAAAGTTACAGTAGGACAAATTTATATAATGAAACTCAATCATTTAGTTGAAGACAAAATTCATCAACGCTCAATTGGCCCATACTCTTTGGTTACTCAACAACCACTCGGTGGCAAAGCTCAGTTTGGTGGTCAGCGCTTCGGTGAAATGGAAGTTTGGGCATTGGAGGCATACGGAGCGGCTCACACTCTTCAAGAGATGCTGACTATCAAGTCGGATGATGTACCAGGTAGATCAAAAGCATATGAAGCAATTATTAAAGGAGAGGCAATAAAGAAGATAAACGTTCCGGAATCTTTCAACGTTCTGATCCGAGAACTTAAAGGGCTTTGTCTGGATGTTGACTTAGTCGATGATCAGAGTGAAATCGTAAAGAAGGAAGCAGTCCCAGCCGGTGAAGCTAAGGAAAAAAGCGACAAACCTGAAACCAAAGACAAACAAAAATCTTCCGCTAAACCAGAAATAAGCCCAAAGAAGAAAGAAAAAGGTAAATAATAAACCGTATGTCGCAAGAAGAATCAAATACATTAGATTTTAATGCCATCAAGCTTAAGTTGGCTTCGCCTGACGAAATCCACAATTGGTCACATGGCGAAGTAACAAAGCCTGAAACCATTAACTATCGTACTCAAAAACCGGAAAAAGACGGACTTTTTGCGGAAGAAATATTCGGTCCATCAAAAGACTGGGAGTGTTATTGTGGAAAATATAAACGTATTCGCTACAAAGGTATTGTTTGTGACAAATGTGGCGTCGAGGTTACCCGTAGCATAGTCAGACGTGAGCGTATGGGACATATAAACTTAGCTGCCCCTGTCTCACATATCTGGTTTTTGCGAGGTGTCCCATCAAAGATAGGCCTAGTGCTCAATCTCTCAACCCAAGAGCTGGAAAAAGTCATCTATTTTGCCAATTTTATCATTACTAAAATCAATGAAGACCTGCGACAAGAAAGCCTGAAGCAGATTGACCAAGAAGCTCAATCAAAGAAAAAACAGTTGGAAAACAAATTTAACCAGCTAGCAAATGAAATAAGACAAAAAAGCGCAGGCGATGCAAATAAAACACCAGCCACCGAAAAAACAATGCAAGATGAGCTAACAACAAACGCCAAGCTAAAAGATGAAAAGATTAAAGAGCTTGAGATAATGGTTGATATGGCCAAAAAAGAGTTACGATCACTTAAACTTTTACAGATAATTTCTGAAAGTGCATATCAAGACCTATCACTAAAATATGGACACGTCTTTGAAGCTGGCATAGGCGCCGAAGCAATACAACGACTTCTCAATGAAGTAAATTTCAATAAACTCACCAAGTTACTTGAACAGGAGGCGGCCAAGGCTTCATTTAACAAAAGACGTAAAACTATTCGCAGACTTAAGTTGGTTCATAATCTAGATAAGAATAATATTCGTCCGGAGTGGATGGTACTCGATGTACTTCCAGTAATTCCACCAGATTTACGCCCGATGGTCCAGCTAGATGGGGGTCGTTTTGCCGCTTCCGATCTCAATGATTTATACCGTCGCGTTATTAACAGAAACAACCGCCTCAAAAGACTTATCGACCTCAATGCACCGGAAGTAATATGTAGAAATGAGAAGCGTATGCTTCAGGAGGCTGTTGATGCATTAATTGACAACAGCGCCCGCCACGGTAAAACAGTTACAGCTTCAACCGGACAAAAAAGAATGTTAAAATCTATCGCTGACATTCTCAAAGGAAAACAAGGACGTTTCCGTCAAAATCTTTTAGGAAAACGCGTTGATTATTCCGGTCGTTCTGTTATTGTTGTAGGTCCAAAACTGAAACTTAACCAGTGCGGTATTCCCAAAAAGATGGCCTTGGAATTATTCAAGCCATTCGTTATCAGTCAATTGATCCAGCGTGAATATGTTCATAATGTCCGATCAGCCAGCCGATTTATCGAGTCAAACCGACCTGAAGTTTGGGATATATTAGAAGAAATCACAAAAAATTCACATGTCCTTCTTAATCGTGCTCCAACTTTGCATCGTTTGGGTATTCAGGCCTTTCAGCCATTACTAATCGAAGGTAAAGCAATTCAAGTACATCCACTCGTCTGCCCGGCCTTTAATGCTGACTTTGATGGAGATCAAATGGCAGTACATGTGCCTTTAACTGAAAAAGCCAAGTGGGAAGCTAAGGAGCTGATGTTGTCAACAAAGAATATATTGAAACCTGCTACCGGCGAACCGGTCTGTATGCCTAATCAGGATATTGTTTTGGGCTGCTTTTATCTTACATTTATTAATAAGGAGTCAGAATTAAACGACAAAGCCTTAAAAATATATTCCACAGTTGATGAGGCCTTCCTAACTTATAGCCTCAGGCAAATTAAATTGCAACAAGCAATACGGGTTAGAATTAAGGATGAGATAATAACTACTAGCGTTGGTCGTATAATATTCAACCGTGTACTACCTGATGGCTATGACTATATTAACAGAACTATGGATAAAAAAGAGCTGCGTAATCTAACCAGCCAAGTTCTGTTTGAATATGGTTCAGACGAAACGGTTAAGTTTCTGGACAGCCTTATGGCGACTAGCTTTAAATATGTCACAATATCGGGCATTAGCTGGGGCATGAATGACTTACCGGTACCAGAACATAAATACGATATTATTACGAAGGCCGAAAAATCAATTGATGAAATTGAGAGTCATTTCCAGTCTGGTCTTCTGACAGACGAAGAGCGCTATCTTAAAATCCTGAAAACATGGGAAAAAGCTAAAGAAGATATTACCGTTTCCTGTCGTGCAGCTCTTGACCCTGCCGGCCCTGTCTACACGATGATTGAGTCTGGTTCACGCGGATCCTGGGCTCAGGTAACCCAAATGATGGGTATGAAGGGTTTAGTAACCAATCCGGCCGGAGAAATTATAGAGTTACCTGTAAAGGGTAGCTTCAAAGAGGGCTTTGAGGTTCTTGAATATTTTATCTCTACTCATGGAGCACGAAAAGGTCTATCTGATACTGCCCTAAGAACCGCTAACGCAGGTTATCTGACTCGTCGTTTAATAGATGTATCTCAGGATATAGTTATATCAGAAAAAGACTGCGGTGACACCGAAGGCTTGATTATAACTAAAAAAGAGTGCGAAGATGCAGGGGAAGAGCTACACCAACGTGTTTTCGGAAGGTTCGCATTGGCTGATATACAAAATCCTAAAACCGGCAAGGTGATAGTCAAAAAGGGAGAAATGATATCCAAGGAACATGCTGAAAAAATGTCTAAGTGTGACATTAAAGAAGTATTAATCCGATCACTCTTGTCATGCAAAACCATCAGAGGGGTTTGTCAGAAATGCTATGGCTATGACCTAGGCTACAATAGATTGGTTGATACGGGCACAGCTGTCGGTATTATTGCTGCTCAAAGTATCGGTGAGCCCGGCACACAGCTGACCATGAGAACGTTTCACACTGGTGGTGTTGCTAGTAGTCTGGATATTACACAAGGATTACCTAGGGTGGAAGAGCTTTTTGAAGCTCGTCCAATTAAAAAGCCAGCTATTGTCTCTGAGGCAAACGGCCAAGTATATCTTTCAAAGCAAGGTAAACAAACAATAATAAAACTGGTATCCGAAGAGGCTGTTCATGACACATATATTGTTACGCCCGATAAAAGTGGTACTGATAAAATTGATATAATTGTAAAAAATAAGGCAAGCGTAAAACGTGGCGACGTCCTTTGGACCATTGGTACACAAAAAATAAAAGCCAAAGCAGATGGTACAGCTGAGGTTAAGGGTAACAATATAATAATTACTCAACCTGATCAAAAAACTTACGAATATCAAATCCCGGTGGGGTACAGCCCTTGGGTCAAAGACAAAGACTTGGTAAACAAAGGTGATCAGCTATGCGAAGGTAATGTTGACTTACATCAATTGTTTCGGTTGAAAGGCAAGGAAATGACCCAAAAATATATCAAAAAAGAGATTGCTCATATATACGCCTCTCAAGGACAAAAATTAAACGACAAACACGTGGAAGTGATTGTCAGGCAAATGTTCTCTCGCCTATACATTAAGGATGCAGGTGACACGGTATTGTTAGAGGGCGAAATCGTAACTCACAGTGAATTCCTTGAAGCTAATAAAAAGCTTAAAGCTGGTGAGAAAAAAGCTATAGGCGAAAACCTATTACTTGGTATCACCAAGGCCTCTCTTTCAACAGACAGCTTTCTTTCGGCCGCTTCTTTCCAAGAAACCGCTCGTGTATTGATTGATGCTGCAGTCTCTGGAAAAACTGATAATCTGCGCGGTCTCAAAGAAAATGTTATCATTGGTAAATTAATTCCTGCAGGCACTGGACTAGCAAAGTAGTCAAACACAACATCCATATATAAAAAGGCCCGTATTAATGGGTCTTTTTTGTACTATTTTAAGATATAATAGGGTTGCCATAAGCTAAAAATCTGTGTTACAATAACTTCTACAATGGCTAAAAAATATAATAAAAGAAGGCACAATACAGACTCAGAAGATCAAGATGAATTAGATCAGGAGCCCATTATTGCCCCAGAAACCAAGCGGGAAATATGGGTAATTATTTTGTTTTCCCTGTGTGTCCTGACTATTTTAAGCTTGTCTGGTTTAGCGGGTTCAGTCGGACGATTAGTTAATGACGGCATAAAACAGCTCTTTGGCTGGGGGCGTTATTTGGTACCGATTATTCTGCTGGGTTGGGGATATATGTTAATACGCACAAGTAAATTTATTCTAAGAACAACTAACTATGTTGGTTTATTGGTTTTTGTTATAACCTTTTCCAGCTTTCTCCATTTATTTATTCCACTTGACGAAGCTACCTCAGCTATAGTCGATGGAAGGGGTGGAGGTTACCTTGGTTTTCTGTTAAGCTTCCCTTTTCAGAAAATTATGGGTTTTTGGGCATCCTTGGTTGTTATCGTAGCTTTTTGTTTGATTTCAATACTAATAATCTTTAATACCACACTAAGACAACTAAGTAAAAAGCCAACCGAGGTTAGTGGTTTCTTTGATGGTCTGACCTCTATGTTCAGTTTTCTTCGTCGATCCTCTTATGATGAAAATAAAGAGGATGGGGATAAGCCCGAAGAAGAGGATGAAGATGAAGCGGAATTCAAACAAACCGAGGTACAGGAGACAGACGAAGAAGAACCAAATTCTACAGAAGATCAGGAACCACCTGTCAAACCCAGATCGAAAAAAATTGATATCCCAATTAATTTATTAGATGATAAAAATATTCGCCCCACTAGCGGAGACATAGACGGTAATGCCGAAATAATTCGTAAAACTCTTGAAAATTTTAACATTGACGTTGAAATGGGTGAAGTAAAAGTAGGGCCAACCGTGACACAGTTTACATTCAGGCCAGCTGAGGGAGTAAAGTTATCTCAAATAACCGGTCTAAGTAATGACCTGGCCCTGGCTTTGGCAGCTCATCCAATCCGCATCGAGGCACCCATTCCGGGTAAATCACTCGTAGGCATTGAAGTACCAAATCAAAAAGTGGCCATCGTTGGACTACGTGGGATTATTGACAGCAAAGACTTTAAGAAGAAAATCGGTGGTTTAACATTTGGCTTAGGTCGAGATGTAGCCGGTAATGTTGTTTTAGCCAATCTTGAATCAATGCCTCATCTATTAATAGCCGGCGCTACCGGCTCTGGAAAAAGCGTATGTATTCATTCTCTGATTATCAGCTTTCTTTATCAGAATAGTCCTGAACAATTAAAATTCATAATGGTTGATCCAAAGAAAGTTGAACTGATTTCCTATAGTGACATCCCTCATCTTTTAACGCCTGTTATCACCGAGGTTGATAAGACGATTAACTCTCTCAAGTGGTGTGTTAATGAAATGGATCGCCGTTATCACCTCTTGTCTGAATCGGGTAAAAAAAATATTGCACAATATAACAACAGCGTGTTAGTCAATAAGCTACCCTATATTGTTATAGTTATTGATGAATTAGCCGACCTAATGTCGCAGGTTGCTCAAGAGGTTGAAGGCATAATAATACGTTTAGCACAGATGGCACGCGCAGTGGGCATACATTTAATTGTTTCTACCCAGAGACCGTCGGTTGATGTAATTACTGGGTTAATAAAAGCTAATATTACTTCACGCATTGCTTTTAGCGTGGCTTCACTTATGGACTCAAGAACAATACTTGATTACGCCGGAGCTGAAAAATTATTGGGTCGTGGTGATATGCTTTTTACTTCTTCCGAACTATCAAAGCCACGGCGCATCCAAGGAGCATTAGTAACTGAAGCTGAAATAGACAAGGTTGTTAACTTCTTGAAAAATTATTCGGAACCACAATACGTTGAAGAGGTTACGGAAAAACAGACATCTCAATCAACATCGGGCTTTGAAGACTTGGGTGATGATGACCTCCTCTCCAGCGCCAAAGATGTTGTTTGGCGCGCTAATAAAGCTTCGGCCTCCTTGCTTCAAAGACGCTTAAGAATTGGTTATGCTCGAGCCGCTCGTTTGTTGGATTTACTGGAAGAAGAAGGTATAATTGGGCCAGGTGACGGCGCTAAACCGCGAGATATTCTTATAGAGGAGCCTGATGATAATATCGATGTACCTGACAACGAAAACGAAGAAACCGAGGAATAACTAATAATGATAGCATTTAAAAAAAAGGAAATAGCCGGCCTAAAAACCTTGGGCGAACGCTTAAAAGAAGTTCGTAAAGAGACAGGTATTACCTTAAAAGCAGTGGCACAAGAAACAGGCATTAAGGAAACCTACCTTGAATACCTAGAATTAGGCGAATACGCACAGCTTCCCAGTGAACTTTACATAAAAAAATATCTAAAACGGTACGCAGACTATCTAGAGCTCAATCCTGTTTCTGTGCTTGGATTATACGAGAAAGAGATTGCACTTCTTAAAAATACGAAGTCACGCCCCAAAGAACATGACCGCCTACCTATTTCTATTTCACGTTATAATTTCCTAGCTACACCAAAGATGTTACGCCGTGGACTTCTTACCCTAGCCATCTTGGTATGCTTTTCCTACTTTGGCTTTATTATCCACAATTCGATCTCTCCCCCCGACCTAATAGTATATCAGCCAGTGGATAATTACATTACTTCCGATTATACAATTGAAGTTGTTGGTCTGGTTGAGAAAGAGTCAAAATTGAAAATTAACGGACAGGAGATATTCAGTGATAATGACGGTAATTTTAAAGAGTATGTTAACCTCCAAGAAGGTATCAACATAATTGAAGTCGAGGCAAATAAAAAACATGGCCGATCTACTTCCATCTATCGTAAAGTGTTAGTTCAATAATCGTTAATAATAATAAAAAACGTTATTCCAATATCAATGGAGTGCGCGGCAAGGAGTAATAAAAGGAAATATATGTCAAAAAAATCATCAACTACAGAAAAAAAGGTCAAGAGTGCCCAAGCAGCTGTAGAACAAATCAAAGAACGTTTTGGCGATGGAGCAATCATGCGCCTAGGTGAAGCAAAAAAGATGAACGTAGAAGCAATATCAACAGGCTGTCTTTCTCTCGACATTGCTCTAGGAGTAGGCGGCGTTCCCCGTGGTAGAGTTATAGAGATCTACGGCCCGGAGTCATCAGGTAAAACCACCTTAGCACAGCACATTGTATCTGAAGCACAAAAAACAGGAGGTGTTGCTGCCTTTGTAGATGCGGAGCATGCTTTAGATCCAGATTATGCAAAGAAGATTGGTGTCAATGTAGATGAATTGCTTATTTCTCAGCCTGACACGGGTGAGCAAGCTTTGGAGATAGTTGAAACCTTAGTACGTTCCAACTCTGTTGATGTTATAGTGATCGACTCTGTCGCCGCACTTACACCAAAAGCAGAAATAGATGGTGAAATGGGTGATAGACACATAGGGCTTCAAGCACGTTTAATGAGTCAGGCACTAAGAAAGCTGGCCGGAATAGTTAGCAAAACAAAGACATCGGTCATCTTTATAAACCAGATTAGAATGAAAATTGGTGTCATGTTTGGTAATCCGGAAACCACCCCCGGCGGTAATGCTCTTAAATTTTATTCATCCCAACGTATTGAAATTCGACGATCGGTTCAACTAAAGAAATTAGATGATGTGGTGGGTAATCGAGTTAAGGTTAAAATTGTTAAAAATAAAGTGGCCGCACCGTTCAAAAGGACTGAATTCGATATAATGTATAATGAAGGCATTTCTATTGCCGGCGATTTGATAGATACTGGAATTAAATACGATGTAATAAAAAAATCAGGTAATTCTTATACCTATGGGGATAAGAAGCTGGGCCTAGGTCGCGAGGCTACCCGACAAAACTTAAGAAGCGATCCCAAACTAATGGCTGAAATTAGAAAAGCCATTCAATCTGCGGTACCTCAATAGACTATATAAAAAAACGCTCTTATTATTAGGAGCGTTTTTTTATTATTACTAAACTCGTTCTACGTATTGTTGTGTTTCTGTGTTGACCCGTACAGTGTCTCCGTCTTTTACAAAAAGAGGGACATTTATTTTCAGACCGGTGCTCAAAACAGCCGGCTTCATTACGCTCCCTTGTGCAGTATTCCCTCTTATCCCGGGTGCTGTTTCAGCTACTTTCAGCTCAACCTTTTTAGGTAACTCGACCGAGACAGGCTTGTCTTCAAAACTAAATATACCAACGTCACTGTTTTCGCAAATAAAAAACTGGTTATCTCCAACCAATGATTTAGGAATCGTAAATTGTTCATAGCTTTGGCTATCCATGAAATACAGATTAGCCTCATCACTATATAAATATGTGGCTCGACTACGACTAAGATCTGCTTCTTCTATTTTATCACCCGGTTTAAACGTTACCTCAAGAACCTGCCCGGCTAATAAATTTCTAATTTTTGTTCGTACCACAGCACTCCCCCTGCCCATTTGAAGGTGATCGGACTTAATAACGATATGTGGCGCTGAATTGTATTTAAATACTTTTCCAACGGAAAGGTCATTCATTCCCAACATACTATCTTCCTGTAGTTGGTAAGAGAGCCATTTGTCGTGCACGTTTGATAGCGGTGGTTAGCTTTCTTTGATGCTTAGCGCAAGTATTAAGTCTCTTTTTGGGTAATATTTTTGTATACGATGAAGTAAATCTCTGGAGTAGTTGAGTGTCTTTGTAATCAACTTCAATAATGCCCTGAGCGCATAAATAGCAACTTTTATCTTTTGTGGTTTTTTCTTGCATAATTATTATCTCTTAAAATGGTATATCTTCTACGCTAATTTCTTCGTCCGGAGTAGCTACTGGGGGTTTGTTTTCATTAGCATCTGCTTGTGTCGCTTGGGTTCCCGCATCAGGCGTGTCACCTTTACGGTCAAGCATTATCATGTTTTCAGCAATTATTTCAGTACGATATTTTTTCTGTCCTGATGGATCATCCCATGATCGTGTTTGTAGGCGACCTTCGATGTAAACCTTACTTCCTTTGTGCAAATACTGAGTGCAGATATCGGCTAATTTCCCCCAAGCAACAACATTATGATATTCAGCCGATTGCTTTTTCTCTCCTGACTGTTGATCACGCCAAACACGATTAGTGGCCACACCAAAATTACTCACAGCTTGTCCCTTTGGAGTAGTCCTGGTTTCAGGCTCTCGTGTAAGATTTCCCAGGATCATTGCTTTATTCAAATTCATGATATTTTCTTTCAATAATTATATAAATTTATTCTTCATCAAGTATTTCATCAAGCTTTCGATCTAAATCTTCTAAGCTGACTTTATCTTTTTTAGGTGTGGTAACTGACGGACTGGCTGCTGGCTCAACAACAGCTGGAATATTCTTGGCTGGCTGTTTTTCTGTCTTACTGTTTGATTGATCAGATTTTTTCTCAACCTTATAGTCAACTCTATGCACAAATATAAATCTGATTATTTCAGTTATTAATTTCATACCCTGGGTCACCTTTTCATTCGTTGAACTGGGTGCATCAAATTCTACTAGCCAATAGTGTGCTTGCTTAACTCGTTTAATCGGATAGGCTAGCTTCTTCTTACCCCAAAGCTCACTCTTTATTATTGTGCCATCATGAGACTCAATAAGTTGATCTACTTTGTCGGTAATTTTCTTTAGATCCTCATCGCTTATTTGCGTTGGAATCAGGTAAAGCAATTCGTATGGTTTGTTCATGAAATTGGTTATGCTACGTATTAGTGTTAAAATAGATCTAGTCTATTTGACTACATCCTCCTACCCACCATAACATAGGTATATTATTTTATCAACCCCTGATTATGTCTAAAATATTCTTCATTATTGGTAATAATACAGGTCTTTGCAGAGCTGAAATATTTAGCCAAATCAAGCATTTGTCAGGAATAAACACCCCAACTGACACCTCAATAATTGCCAATAAAATCGATACTTACGATTATTGTAAAATCCTGAATAAACTAGGCGGTACTATTAAAATTGGACACATATTGTCCACTGTCAGTAGTAATCAAGTACTTAAAAAATTACCACAACATGAATTCTTACAACAGCTGCTAAAAAATGACAAAAGGGTTGTTTTCGGTATCAGTTCATATGCAACAAAAGGAGGTCTGAATTTTAAACAGATTAAGGATATTGGTTTGAATATAAAAAATTCCTACAGAGCTGCCGGTCAAAGCGCTCGTTGGGTCAGCTCCAAGGAAAACCCTCTTTCTTCGGTTGTTGTCACTCGCAATGGTCTACTTAAAAAAGGTGGAGAGATTGTAGTGATATTTGACGATAAGCAGGCTCATCTAGGACACACCTTAGCAGTACAGGACTACCAAGCTTACAGCAGTAGAGACTTTGGCCGACCTACTCGTGACATGAAACAGGGGATGCTACCACCAAAACTAGCACAAATCCTGATCAATCTGGCTCAATTAAAAACATGCGACACTATTATGGATCCTTTCTGTGGTGGTGGAACAATTTTACAGGAAGCTTGGTTAATGGGGATTACTAATCTGATAGGCTCTGATATTAATCCACAAGCAATTAAAAGCACTAAAAGCAACCTAGCCTGGATGCGCAAAAGCCTCAACCTGGGATTAAAAAATCTTAGACTTATTAATCGTGATGTGCGTCAGTTAAACATGTCTCACAATTCTGTTACCGCCATTGTAACAGAGCCCTATCTTGGGCCAACCGACCTTCCTAGACGTTCGAACGAGCTAAATAAAATATTCTTAGACTTGGACAAATTGTATCTTAACAGTTTTAAGGTCTTTAAAAAAATCCTAAGGCAGGATGGTCGCGTTGTTATAGTTTTTCCGCGTTATGTTACTAAGAGAAAGGATTATCGTGTAAATATTATCAACAATATACTAAAACTTGGATTTGAATTGGCCTCCTATCCGAACTGGGTCGGCCAACTGCCACTTGTTTACAAACGACCGGGCCAAGGCATTGCCAGAGAAATTTATGTTTTTCATAAAAAAAGTAGTTGAAGCATGGTGCCTCAACTACATGACACAAGGAACGGTTAGCATTTTGCCCAAAATCTCGATAAGCGGAACTTGGTTGGACGCGCCAATAAGGTCAGGATCGTTATCTGCATTCGGGCCAGCCCTGGATCAATATAGACTAAAGCCCGAAAATGATTTCTTTTCCTCAAGATGCGTTGTGTTACCCTGACCGGCCTATCCCTCCGCATACTCGCTCTCCTTTCGTTGTGATGAATAGAAAATCACTCCATGACCTTGTCTAGAGTGACCTTGTTAACGAACTTGTTAATACAGTTCTACTTATATAATAGAATTTTTTTCTATCAACGTCAAATAGCTTAAACTCTTGATACAATATTGATTACGTCACCATTCTTCACCCCGTAGTCTTTGCCTTCTGCTCTGATCTGACCTTTATCTCTGGCTGATGCTTCAGAGCCGGCTGCTATAAGGTCTTCACTAGAAATAACCTCAGCCTTAATAAATCCGGTTTGAAGGTCAGTGTGTATTCTACCGGCTGCTTCTAGTGCTGTAGTTCCCATGGGTATAGTTCTGGCTTGAAGAATATCGCTTTTAATCGTATAAAATGTAATCAGGTCTAGAATCTTGTAGGCCATATGTATCAATTTTTCCAATCCACCACCTTCAATATTTAAGTCTGCCTTATACTTTTTCTGTTCTTCGTCTGATAGGGTAGCTAATATTGCTTCTGTCTTGGCAGATAGCGCCACCCTTGGCTCTAGCCCCTCCGCTGTTTGACTCGGAGTTTTGTCTTCATCTTGGTTCACAATATAGAGCATTGGCTTGGAGGTCAGCAGATCAAGATCATTAACTATAGCTTTTTCCTCATCACTAAATGTAATATCACTGGCCGGTTCACCTTTTTTAAAAGCTACTTGTAGCTTTTTTAAAACAATAGCCATATTACGAGCCTTTATGTCACCACTTGCTACTTTCAGCTCTGACAGGTGCTTGTCAACTAAGGAGAGGTCAGACATTATTAATTCTAAATTTACCACCAGTGCGTCGGAGATGGGATCAATGGCTCCAGATATATGGGTCACATCGGTTGATTCAAAGTTCCTTATCATGTGTCCAATAGCATCAACTCGTCGTATATTTGACAAGAACATGTTACCCAGCCCCTCGCCCTTATGAGCGCCCTTGACCAAACCGGCAATATCATAAAATTCAACCGTAGTCGGTATTATTTTTTTTGGTTTGACTATCTCGGTCAGCTGCTTTAGCCTATTATCAGGCACAGCCACAACTTCAACATTTGGATCAATTGTACAAAATGGATGGTTTGAAGTATTTACTTGTTTTCTTGTTAGGGCCTGAAATAACGTGGATTTTCCAACATTTGGAAGTCCAACTATACCGATTGAAAATGACATAAGTGCAATTAGTCAATTAGTTGTTAAGTATATCATTTGATGGTTTTTTGAAAAGATGGTATAATGTAGTTATTCAATAATTCACATTAAACTTATGTTCGACGATCCAGCCAACATCGCAGCGCCTCCTCCTCAGGCACCAATGTCAGGACCTCCCCAAACGCCACCGGGGACATCTCCTCAGGCGCCAGTTCCACCAACTAACGACACTTCAGCGCCAGTTCCACCACCTGAGCCCGAATATAATAACGAGGGAAGTCGTCGTAAGTATGTTATTATTGGCATTATTATTATCTTTGTTCTGGCCGGAGTAATAACTGCCGCAACGTATCTTCTTCAAAGTATGAGCGATGACGATACAGTTAATGACAACACCAACGTCGAAAATATCAACAGCAACGCTAATGCAATGGTAAATAACACCAATCTAAACACAAACTTGAATGTTAACACAAACCAGAATGTGAATGTTAATACCAACGTTAACACGAACCAAAACAGTAATACCAACGCAAGCTCAAACACTAACGTTAACTCCAACGCTAACTTAAATGTCAATACGAATGCTAACGGCAACTCTAATGCAAATACTAACCTAAATTCGAACACGAACCAAAATACTAATGCAGCCATCGATACCGATAAGGACGGACTAACAGATGCCGAAGAACGTGTCCTGGGAACTGATCCGTATAAAAAGGATACCGATGGCGACGGTTTTGACGATAAAACAGAGGTTGACAATGGATACGACCCCTTGAACTGAATATAATTCTATACTTTTTATAAGAGGCTCCGATTATTTCGGAGTCTTTTTTTCTGCTGACTCGAGAATATTCTTTAACAATGAAACTACCGTCAAAGGACCAACCCCACCAGGTACAGGCGACAGATAGCCAGACATGCTATCCAAGGATTGCCTGTCTGCATCACCAACCACGCCTTTTTCAGTTTCATTTATACCAATATCTATTACAATGGCCCCATCTTTAACATGCCCAGCCATGAGATACTTTGGTTGTCCCACTGCTACAATTACTATATCTGCCTGTGATGATAGTGCTAGACCAGTAACTGGGCTTGCAAAATCTGAGACTATTCCCTCTTTCAATAATACATTAGCTAAGAAGTTATAAAAAACACTACTCCTACCAATCACTAGAGCCTTTTTTCTTTTTAAGTCTACACCTGTGTCATGTAACAGATGAAGAACGCTTTGCGCTAAGGCTGGTACTACCATCAAGTCTCCTGTTAATAACAACTCAGTGTTTTTTGGATGGAAACCATCAGCGTTTTTAGTGGGATCAATTTCAGCAATTATTTTATTTTCATTTAATCGTCCTGGTAATGGTAACTGGACCACGATCCCATGTATATCAGAGCGTTTGTTTAATATATGGATTTTTTCAATAATTTCAGTTTCTCTGGATGATGAAATAAATAGATACTTTTCAAAATTGATACCAACCTTTTTACAAGCCCGTTCTTTTATTTTGACATAAAGGTGAGAGGCTGGATCAGAGCCCACTAAAATTATTGCCAAACCCGGAGGCGTGGACATTTTTGACACCCCCTCTTTAATCTCCGATAAAATCTTTTTGGCAATTAGCTTACCATTGATTAATTTCATATATCAATTTCCGAATACAGCGGATATTTATTTGCTAATTCGGCTACCAAGGTTCTAGCTTCTGTTTTGATTTTTTCGTCGTTAGGGTTTTTTATAAGACTAATTATTGCTTGGCCAATATTTTTCATATCAATTTCAATAAAGCCACGCGTTGTCACGGCCGGTGTACCTAATCGTATTCCTGATGGGTCCATAGGTTTACGTGGATCATCCGGAATCATATTTTTATTCAATGTAATATTTACGTTATCTAATAATTCCTGTGCTTGCTTACCCGATAACCCTAGTGGAGTAACATCAGCCAGAATCAAATGGTTTTCAGTGCCGCCAAACATTATCTTCAAACCACCCTGCTCTAGCGTATTGCACAATACTTTTGCATTCTTTTTAACCTGTCTGGCATACTCTTTGAATTCTGCTTGGCCAGCTTCATGAAAGGCAATGGCTTTAGCAGCGATGTTGTTTTCGTGTGGTCCTCCTTGAAAACCCGGGAATACAGCCTTATCTATTTTCTTGGCTAATTTCTTTTTGCATAGAATCAGACCTCCGCGTGGACCGCGTAATGTTTTGTGTGTGGTAGTAGTAATAACGTCAAATAATGAGGTCGGGTTGTTCATCTCACCAGCTGCTATTAACCCGGCAATATGGGCAATATCAGCCATCGTATAAGCGCCCACCTCGTCAGCAATAGCTTTAAACTGTTCATAGTCCAAATCACGAGAATAGGCAGAATAGCCCGCTAATATTATCTTTGGTTTGTGTTCACGTGCTAGTAGTCTTACCTGGTCAAAGTCAATCATTCCATCAGGGGTAGTCTTATATCGTACAAACTTAAAAATCTTAGCCATCCAAGTAATGGGGTGCCCGTGTGTTAAATGACCACCGTGTGATAAGTCCATGCCCAATACAGTATCCCCTGGCTCAAGCAGAGCTGAATATACTGCTATATTAGCCGGTGCTCCAGATAACGGCTGTACGTTGGCATGTTCGGCTCCGAATAACGCCTTAGCTCGATCAATCGCCAACTGTTCAACTGTGTCCACGTGTTCGGTGCCACCATAATAACGATTACCCGGGTATCCTTCTGAATACTTATTAGTAAAGACGGAGCCGAGCGCTTCCAGTACTGCCAAAGACGCAAAATTTTCAGACGGAATTAATTCAATTCCCTCGCGCTGACGTCGTATTTCAGCTTTTAACGCCTCTGCTACCTTTTTATCAGTTTTAGCTAAATGATTCATTCCATTAATTTATATCGTTCCTATTATATCGTATATAGCTGAATGGAACAAACCAACATCCCCCGCAATTTTAAATTGCGGGGACGCTTTAACACCTCCTAGTGCATCCCCTCTGTGGGTGCGCGCCAATAATAACAACCAACAACGTTTTCTTATTTATAAAAAAAGGAGCCGGCAAATCATAATGATTCACCGGCTGTGTGTTCATAAAAGAGCTAGGAGACCCAGATTAGGATTAAGTCATCGCTTCACGCTTTCCCTGTCTTTCCGGCATCCAGTCTCCTGGGTTCCGAGACAACCATAGCACAATCTTTTCGAGAAATTCTGCTCGCCGAACTGGCTTCATCAAACAGACGTCACGGCCAGCTCTAAGAGCTTTCACGATAATCGCACCAGGTGCTTGTGTGATGAAAGCAATGGTCGGAACGCCATCCAGAGACGACTCTTGAATGAGCTGTTTGGCAGCATCATACCCATCCATCACCGGCATTATAGTATCAAGCAGAATGATATCTGGCTTTCTACGCCGCACATCCTCTAGTACAAGCTCACCATTTTCGACCACGGCGACTCATACCCACCACTCTGTAAGATTGCCTTGAAAACGTACTGATTTGTAGGATCATCATCAGCCAGCAACACATATGCCCTGGCACCATCTGGCTCAGTACATCAAGCCTAGAAGCAGGTTTCAAACAGATGGAGCAGCTATTTACAAGAACGGCAATAAGTACTGGATGTTAAGACATAAAAGCAGATAACCACAGTAAATGGGAGTTCTCTTTAACTTCGGAAATTGAAGGGATGTTCGGGAACTTAAGGACTTTTATCAGAAGAATGTACCATCACGTAACACCGAAAAAGCTACCAGAATACGTAAGTGAATTTTGCATCAGATTTTCCTTACCGGAAATCTTTGATTCACCCAATATTTACTTAGTAAAAACTTTATCTCTTGTACCAACAGGGTAGGTATACCTGTCGTTCACAACATTTTCCCCGCAATTTGAAATTGCTGGGACATCTCATTATAGTTTCTCTATATTTTTTCCCGGTAGCCCAGGCTTCCACGCCTGGGCTTACTCTTATCAATGAAAACGTACCTTGTTATATGGCGGTGGTAGTCGGGTTTAGCTATCAATACTAAAAACGCCACTAAAGTGGCTATAAAGGCAGGGGGATTACTCATAAACGAGGGTGTTTTATTTCCCATAGCACAAAATCTTGTTTTGTGCGAAGAGAAGTCCTCCTCGCCTACATATCAAATAGAATGTGCTATCATTAACCCATGCCCAAAAAACCCACTCCCAACTTCTGGTCAAAACTGAAACAGCCAATCATGTGCTTGGCTCCGATGTCGGATGTAACAGACTCTGTTTTTCGACAGATAATCGCTAAATATGGTAAACCGGACGTATTCTTTACCGAGTTTGTTTCGGTAGCGGGCCTATGTTCGGTTGGTAGAAATAATATTCTGGAAGACCTTAGATTCACAAAAAAAGAAAAGCCGATTGTCGCTCAAATCTGGGGTTCCCGTCCAGAACAGTTTTATAAATCAGCCAAGCTTGTTAAAAAGCTGGGCTTTGACGGCATTGATATAAATATGGGCTGTCCTGATAAAGCGGTAGAGAAGCAAGGTGGTGGCGCAGCCCTGATAAAAAATCCCAAACTAGCACTTGAGATCATCAAAGAGACAAAACGAGGTGCGGGTATATTGCCTGTATCAGTGAAAACCCGCTTAGGTCATAATACAAACATAGTTGGAGACTGGACCAGAGAATTGCTAAAAACTGAGCTGGCCGCTCTAATCGTCCATGCCCGCACACGTAAACAAATGTCCAAAGTACCGGCTGACTGGCTATCAATCACAAAAGCGGTTAAAATACGTAACCAGATGAAAAGCACTATGCTTATAATTGGTAACGGCGACGTGGGGTCATTAGATGAAGCTAGACAGCGTGTTAAAGAAACCAATGCTGACGGTGTAATGATCGGCCGTGGCATTTTTGGTAATCCTTGGTTTTTTGATCCTAACATTGATATTGTTGATATTTCAATAGAAAAACGCTTAACTGTTCTGATCGAACATGCAAAGCTATTTGAAAAGACCTATCATAAGAGTAAAAGCTTTGATATAATGAAAAAACATTTCAAGGCTTATGCGTCCGGATTCTCTGGCGCCAAGGACTTACGCATAGCTTTAATGAACACCGGCAACGCTCAAGAAGCAAAGAAAGAGATACAGGACTTTTTAAAGACACTTTCCTCAACCAATAAACAGCTTAAATAAAATACTAATAATTATATAGAAACATATGACTGAAACAACACAACCAGTCTCAACTCATAATCTGATAGGTAAAAATATCAGCCAAACAGAGCTAGAGGCTTTTCACAACGAAGAAATAAAAACTATAAAATTATCTGATTATAAAGACAGGTGGATAGCACTAATATTCTATCCGGCTGATTTCACTTTTGTCTGTCCAACTGAGCTAGAAGATGCCGCTGAACTCTATCCCGAATTTCAAAAAGCTGGTGCGGAAATAATGAGTATCAGTACAGACACTGTCTACGTTCACAAAGCTTGGCACGATAGCTCAGAGGCTATTAAGAAAATCAAGTACCCTATGCTGTCTGATCCGACAGGAAGATTCTGCAAAGAGTTAAACGTATACATCACTGAAGAAGGCCTGGCTCTGCGTGGTAGCTTTATAATCAGTCCTGAGGGGGTTATTAAAGCCTATGAGGTCCATGACAATAACATTGGTCGTAGCGCTCAAGAATTACTGAGAAAGCTACAGTCAGCTGTATTCGTCAGCGAAAATCCAGGTCAAGTCTGTCCGGCTCGCTGGAAACCAGGAGAAAAAACTCTTAAACCAGGATTAGACCTAGTCGGAAAAATCTAACTAGTAAGCAGACATATTAATTATATTAATTGATCTTATGCACTAGTGCCGTGTAGGCTCTTTTATATCAAACTTTTTCAGTGTTTACAATTGTCATAATTTATGTTATGATAATAAGGAATTAACAAGATTAAGCTCAAGCAATGAAACAAACTACAGTTAGAAAGGCAGTTATTCTTGTGGCTGGTTTCGGCACCCGTTTTTTACCGGCAACAAAGGCATTACCCAAAGAGATGTTGCCTATCATTGATACTCCCGGAGTTCAGTTCGCGGTGGAAGAGGCGGTTCAAGCGGGCATTAAAGACATTATATTTGTTACCGGCTCAAGCAAACGCGCCATAGAAGATCATTTCGACTCTAATCCTGAGCTGGAAAATGCCCTGAAACGCAGCAAGAAAAAAGACAGATTGAAATTAATTACTCGGATTCAAAGTCTGGCAAATTTCATTTATGTACGTCAATCTAAGCCATTAGGCACTGGCCACGCCACACTAATGGCTGAAGCTGTAGTTGGCAATGATCCGTTTGTCCTAATGTATCCGGATGATTTGATTGTTTCTAAAGACAATCCGACAAAAAAAATGATTGAGGTTTATCAAGAATATGAGTCTCCCGTTATGGGCCTATTGCCTGTATCCAAACAAAATGTTACAAAATACGGTATAGCCTATGCAAATCACATAAAGAAAAACGTTCATGAAGTAACCGGTATTATTGAAAAACCGACTTTAAAGCAGGCGCCATCTAATCTAGCTTCACTAAAAGGTTATGTCTTGCCACCAACTATTTTCAGCTATCTAAAACGGGTTAAGAAGGGCGTCGGTGACGAATTATGGCTGGCCGATGCCGTAGATCTATACAATAAGGATAAAGCTGTCTTCGGCTGTGAACTATCCGGAGAAATATATGATCTGGGATCAAAACTGGGCTGGCTAAAGGCTAACGTGGCTTTCGGACTTAAACATCCCGAACTAGGTAAGAAATTTAAAGCTTATCTAAAGCAAGTTATAAAATAATGAAATTCCACTTATCATATAAATTACTCTTTTTTATCTGCCTACTTGGCTCAGTTGTTCTTCTGGGAGGTGTTTGTGATAACAGCAGCAATGTATCATTAAAAAAAGTCGAGCTAACTATATGGCGAGTATGGGATGAAGAAGACGCTTTTGAAGAAATATTCGATAGCTATAGAGCTGCCCATCCTAATGTAACATTTGTTTATAAAAAACTTCGCTATGAAGAGTATAAAGAAGAGTTGCTGTCCGCTTGGGCACGAGGAGAGGGGCCTGATATTTTTTCCTTACCCAATCAATGGATGGGTGAATACTTGGACTTGATTACTCCTTTACCACCCGAACTTGAAATTCCAAGAATTGTTACAAAAAAAGTCTTAGGATTCAAAGAAGAAAGGCGAGAAGTAAGAGATAAAGTAAAAACCTATACAGTCAATAACATCCGCTCTCTCTTCGCTAGTACGGTTGTAGACGATGTGGTCTTTTATGATAAAGAGGGGGCTTCTCGTATATACGGACTACCTTACAGCATCGATAACCTGGCTTTGTATTATAATCGTGATATTCTTGACCAATCAAATATTCCACTGCCACCAAGAACTTGGGATGAATTATTGACCCAAATACCAAAGTTAGTACGGGAAAACAGTCAAAATGAAATAACTCAATCCGGGATCGCCTTAGGTACGGTCGACAATATTCAAAGATATTTTGATATACTCTCATTGCTTATGGTCCAAGATGGCACAAGCATGGGATCGATTGATCAGAATAATCGTTTCCGTTCAGATATTAGCGAAAGACTAAAGATAGAAGAAGGCGGTAGTTTCTACCCGGGAGCACATGCCCTGACCTTTTATACCGACTTTTCTAATGTCTCAAAACAGTCTTACTCATGGAATGTGGATTTGCCTAATGCTTTTGAAGCTTTCACGCAAGGTCAGCTGGCTTACTACCTGGGTTATTCATATTCGTTGTCTGATATTAAAGAAATTGCACCACGGCTCAATTTTGACGTAGCGCCCATACCCCAAGCTAGCCTTAACCAAGAGGTAAACTATGCTAATTACTGGGTAGACTCAGTCTATGCAAATTCGGAGAATGCAACTTGGGCCTGGGATTTTCTGGTGTTTGCCACTAAGAAAGAGAATGTTGTCAATTATTTAAACAATACGAAAAGACCATCTGCCTTACGAGAAATAATATCCCTTCAGCTGGAGCAAGATCCGGAGATAGAAGTATTCGTTAATCAGGCGTTAACCAGCGCTAACTGGTATCACGGAAAAGACTACACGAAGACTGAAGATATTTTTAGCATCATGATAAATAGTATCCTGGACGGCACAAGCACAAGCAGAGAAGCGGTGGAAGCGGCCGAGAAGATGATAAATCAAAACGAAAAACTTAAAGAATGATTAACCGTTATAGTAATACCATAGTCAAGCTGTGCCTTTTTTCTTTTATCCTTGCCATGATAGTATTTCCACTTACTGGCCAAGCCGAAGGTCCTTCTGAGGAGCCCCCTGCTCGTGCTGAAGAATTTGTTATTCTACCCGAGTGTGTCAAAGATGGAAACTGCCATGTTGATGACTTTGTTCTTTTGTTCATGAATCTGATTAATTTTTTTCTTGGCCTTGTGTCTCTTTTAGCCATGTACTATTTCATTATGGGCGGATTTACCCTGATGATATCAAGTGGTCAACCGGAGAAAATTCAAGCCGGCAAGGGGATTATTGTCAATGCCCTAGTTGGTATATTTTGTGTCTTGGCAGCCTGGGTTTTAATCAATACCATATATATTGCCGTGTCTGGTGGTAGCTCAGAAGTCTTCGGAAGACCTTGGTGGCAATTACCGCCCCGTCCATAAACCATTAACCACTCATAAACAATACTTATGAAGTTTATACACATTTCACTCTCCACGCTCTCAATCATTGTAATTTCCGGTGCACTGTTATTTTTTCCTGCCCAGTTGCTGGCTGATCCTGGCGATGAGGATGAGGTAGTAGATACAGCACAAACCAACCCACCGTTGATGAATCCCATCGGTGATCAATACATGACTACCAATGAGCTCGTTATTAGAATGTTAAAAGGCTTCCTTGGCGTTCTCTCGCTTATTGCTCTCGTTATGGTCATCTATGGTGGGTTTCAATATGTTACATCAGCGGGTAACCCGGAACAGATAAAAAAAGCCAAGGATACAATTATTTGGGCTTTGTTGGGCATGGCAATTGGGTTTATGAGTTTAGCTATTATTAACTTTGTTCTCGAAGCCTTCAGTCCATAACCCATCGTGTCTATTGACAAATACCTAATATTGGTGTAGAATAAATTTGAAGTAACAAAAAACTTAATATCATTTAAGAAAGGGGGTGAAACAATGGAAAAACTTATTAAACTTGTCCCATATTACAAAGTGATTACTAGACTGGGCGCCATAGTACTCCTTTTAACTTTGGCTTTCGCCCCTTTAGGTGTTATGGCCACCGATATTACGGACTATAGCACAAATTTGGGTGTAAGTGAAGAGAATCTAGATACACAGATTACAAATATCATTCAGTGGGCTCTGGGTTTCCTTGCTTTGGTAGCGGTAGTTATGATCATCTATGGAGGCTTTACCTGGTTAACAGCAGCCGGTAATGAAGAGCGTGTTGAACAAGCCAAGAAGGTAATTTCAGCCGCTATTATCGGTTTGATAATTATTCTTCTGGCCTGGGCCATTGTCTGGTTCGTAGCACAAGGCGTTAATGATGCAGCTGGTGGTAGTGGTGATGGATAACCACCCAGATTAACACATTTTAGTTAGCAATATGACATACGAAACTGCTCCGTTATTGGGGCAGTTTTGTTTTGTCATTAAATAAGTACTGCTAAGCTTATTTTGACCTTTTGATTAGTTTTTGATATACTATATATACTTTTATTCTAACAAACACATATGAAACAATTACTGAAAAATCGTTACCAGCTTTTTCAACTTTGTAAAGTTAGTCTTTTTATACTTTTTGCTGTCTTAACGCTTACTGGTAGTTTTATCACTCCGGCTCATGCAAATGAATCAGGATTTGCTATTAGTGAAGAAGCGCAAGCTGAACTTGGCTTAACCGCCGATCTAGAGCCTGCCGTACTCCGTATTATTAAATGGGTGTTTGGCTTTATAGGACTAGTAGCATTTATTATTGTAATATATGGTGGGTTTACCTGGATGACAGCGGCCGGTAATGAAGAAAAAGTTGAAAGCGCAAAAAAGACTATCACCGCTGCTGTGATTGGCATTATAATAATAATACTATCTTTAGCTATTGTCACTTTCGTCTTTAAGGGTGTCTCAGGCGGGCCTGCTCCAGTAGAATAAAACACAACTACACATAAAACCATTCTCAACAAAGCGGGAGTGGTTTTTTTAGTATCTAGCTAATGGACCTCATAAACGACTGCCTCACTATCTTCGTATACTTTTTCAAGCTCACTCACAGACTTAATGTTCCTCTTCATGGCGGTGTGTTTTTGACTAGCCAAGACATACCTGGCCTTAAAGTCACCGCTTATTATTTCATATAAATTTTCGGATTGTTTACCTGTTGTAATATCGACCCATTTTTTGTGCAGGTCCTTATTATAAAGATACATAAAAGTTTGGTCTAAGCCGCCAATGTAATAATTTGTGTCATTGTGATAAAAGAGCATGGGGAACTCATCCCAACTACTATGAAACACTATATCTCCTTTATCAGAATGACTACTTAGCCATTGACTGACTTCTAAAAATTTTGTGTGCGGAATACTGTTGACCATACTGTTTCGCTCCTGAATATAACGCTGGACTATTATAGTGGGTACTGTAATCAAAAAATATAGCACTACCAATGCAACCATTATTTTTTTTCTTGATTTAAAATAAACAAGCCTCTTCCAATAATAACCCGGTTTCAGCTGCCAGAACAATGAGCCATATATCGTAAAACTAAACAAACAGGCCATTGGTATATAATACTCAACATAGCGACGTGATTTAAATGTCAGTAGTAGAAAAAAAGCAGCTAGTGCTAGAAAAAAAATATTTCGTTTTAAGTTTCTTTTTGATTTTATCAGGAATAAAACTAAAGCTCCAATAAAGGCTAAGGTTAATAATACAGTAGCACCAACTAATTCAATCGGTACATAGGGATACCACTCTCCTCCAACTCCAATAATATCCCGATAGTTTTTTATACCGATTTCAAACAATTGATAACGGTAATAGAATAAATTTTGAGGAAAATATGGATTGACCACAATACCCAGAATAACTCCTACTATTGTGGCCACAAGGCTCTTCCAGCTTTTATTTGTTGTTAAGACCTTTAGCAGATTTACACCTCCACTTTGACTATTAAAAATTCTTCGATATGTCGATACAACGATATCAATAAGAAAGTATAATCCACTGGAGAGAATAATAACCGCGAAACCACCATACAACCATACATAAATAAACGAAAGGATCACAAGAGGTTTCCAGCGTTGCTTTACAATAAAATACGAGCCTATTAGCAATACAATCAGTGAGAGGCTGGGTGCCTTTGCCAAGCTTAGACGAAAGACGAGAGGATTCATTAATAATAGTAATAGACTTAACCAAGCAGCCCAGCGCATATGAAGTCTACGTAGTAACCAATAGAACGTAACAACAAATAGGCTGGCAAAAAGGGTAGTGGCAATTTTTAAACCTATTATCGGATGTAAAGCGCTCACAAAGGGTATCAATAACACGTGGTAAAGAAAGTGCTGATCTATGTAGGCCTCACCTAAAACCGTAAACTCACCCAACCAGGGAAATTGTGTAATCACTCCTTGCTCTTTCATAAGCAAGGCCATTTTAGCATGATAAAAGGAATCAGGATCAGATAATGTATCATGATATTGCAACACAAAAAAGAAGGCAAAGGCAATCAAAAAAACAAAGCCATAGCCAACAATATTCTCAGGTTGCCTTATCGCTATCATAGGATGGTAAGTTTTTTTATTATTCTATGGCGAAGTTTATATACAACAAAATACGCTACACTAGCATAAATGATACCGGCTATCACATCTATAATATAATGTTCCCCCAGATATACCACCCCAAACCAGATTACTAAAGGCATTATAACAAACCACAGTCCTTTTTTCTTATAGAAAAACACTAAACACAAAAGTGTATACCAAGGCCAGGCCGCATGAATAGACGGCATTGCAGCTATTAAATTTGCTCCCAAAAAGTCATAGACCACGGGGATATCAATACCGACTGCCTTATTAGTAGCTTCATCAAGTATCTTGGTTACTTCAGGTAAATGCCCTTCTTGACTAGCTAACCATGGTGGCATAGCTGGAAAAATAATGTATGTGAGGTACCCCATCATAGTAAGAAATAGAATGCCGTACATAAAGAACTTAAAGTAATCCCTTCTTTTTAACCAAAGAACAAAGGCAACAATCAGAGGAAAAATGTAAAATGATGTATAAAACGCTCCAAACATATAATCATACCAATGTAAGATATCGCTAGGATGAAGCCAGGCCTGAAATTCTAGAGTGGGTATAGACCCAAACAACCACCTTTCCCAAGATATAATGTCTGTGATGTGTACCCTACTGGCAAGATTATCAGCCAGACCGCGCATCATCCCATAAGCCAATACAATGATTAGGAACGGAGACCAGTCAACAACAAACTGTTTACTGCGCTTAATAAATAATATCAAGCCTAACAAAATAACAAGGACAGAGTCATAGCTAAAGCTTAAACGTCCAAAAACGATCAGTAAAACCACCAGGACTATGTAGCCTACAAATAAAACATTTTTATAGGCAGGGGTTCCGGCTGTACTACATAGTTTAAAACATCCCAATGGATTCTTCATGTGTCTGTATTATTTTCTTTAGCTGAGCTGTTTCTTAAAATAGTCTACCCAGGGTATTGGTGAGGGGTCTATTTTATTTAAAATTGCTAAATAATAACTTATGTAGCTACCCAACAAGAGCATCTCAAATGATTGTGACAGCTTCTTTTTGCCTGTTAACTCATATTCAAGATATGTGATACCCAGTCTTGATAATACTTTTTGTGTTATTGTGTGTCTTCTTTGATTGCGCGCATGAAACAGCTTAGATTTAAAGAATAGAAATATTAAATTATTAACTTTTAGCTTCGGATTCAATAAGCCCTCAAGTAAATGATGGTTTAGCTCAGGTATTAGAAAGTAGTCGGCATAGTTTTTTCCATTTTCATTAATCTGATTCCGAAATATGTGTGCATTGCCTTCAAGAAACTCTGAAGTAATGATTACCGGGAATTTACCATGAATTTGTTGAGCAATTTTTTTTGCTAAATTTTTACTACTTGCCTGTTCAGAAGAAAAATGATTTTTTTTACGGTTTATTATTTTCAGGGCACTATAAAAATCCGAGTCCGTCATCTTTATTATTTTCAGCTGGTTGAGCACTCCAATCAGAGACCCAAGGTTATAGCCTAGGCCCATCCTTGGTTGGTGAGAAGTGTTGTATTTTTCTTCAAATATATAAGCTGGTATATTATATTTATCAGCTATCTTGGC
Organism: Patescibacteria group bacterium; assembly: GCA_018814765.1. Classification (GTDB taxonomy): domain Bacteria; phylum Patescibacteriota; class Patescibacteriia; order JAHIZJ01; family JAHIZJ01; genus JAHIZJ01. The sequence continues at coordinate 4,461 of JAHIZJ010000028.1, read as the reverse complement.
CAAGCGCCCGCCATTAGCAATTATGAATATCTTTGCTTTTCGTCTTATAGCTTTCTGTATCGTAGATACAGGCTCTTCAGTGTTCCCAGAATAACTTACCACTATATACAATGTGTTCTTGTCGACTATTTTGGGTAAATCATAGTCATGCATATGATCGATTGGGATGCTCATTCTATCACTGAAAAGTACTTTAACTAATCGTCCAGCTAATCCCGAACCACCCATTCCATTTAACACAACCTTGTTTACCTTTTTATAAGACTCCGGCAACTTAATACTTTTAACCTCCTTCCAGGTTTGTAAAAATTGAAGGTTTAGTTCTTCAATTGATTTAGCCATTTGGCTCTGATCAAGTTTTTGAAATAATTTCTTGTTGTCTAAAATAGTCATGCGTTTACTATAACGTTTTTTTAAGAGATTCGCAAATTGACCCAAGCACCTATTTTTGTTATAATTATAGTTGAATTAGCTAATTATTTAATAACGCAAAAGTTTGTCCGGTCACTCAAAATGGTCAACAATAAAAAGACAAAAAGGAGCCACTGATGCGAAACGTGGTAATATTTTTACCAAACTCAGCAACAAGATTGCTATGGCTGTTCGCGACAGTGGAGAAAAAAATCCTGATCATAATTTTAAATTACGCGTAGCTATCGATCAAGCAAAGTCCGCAAACATGCCAAACAATAATATCGAAAAGGCTATCAAGCGAGGAGCTGGCGAAATTGATGGGGTGACTATCGAATCTATAACCTATGAGGGTTTTGGCCCAAATGGCATCGGACTAATAATCGAAGTTCTGACTGATAACAAAAATCGTATAGCCAGCGAAATACGAGCTATTCTAAATAAACACAGTGGCGGTCTCGGCGCTCCTAATTCTGTGGCCTGGCAATTCACTCAAAAGGGTATCATTTTGCTCCCAAAAACAGACACTGTCTCACTTGAAGACCTGGAAGCAAAAGCTATAGAAGCAGGCGCTGAAGACATTAAAAACACACCTGAGGGTCTGATAATATATACAGCCCCTGATCAGTTGAAACAGGTTCACGAAAACCTTGAAGCTACCGGCTTGACTATTGAGTCCTCGGAGCTCTGCCCTATTCCCAATAATACTATTGATCTTAATGAAAAAGATAAAGTAAAACTAGAAGCTCTTTTGGAAGAATTAGAAAATAATCAGGATGTTAGTGCAACTTATACCAATACGCAATTATGATTATTTTAGGAATTGATCCGGGTTATGCACGTATCGGGTATGGTGTATTAGAAAAAAATCTAAAATCACTTAGCCTAATTGACTCGGGGATAATAACCACATCCAAGGATTATTCCTTTACCGATCGTTTAATGAAAATTCAAAAGGATCTGGATAAGTTATTAAAAAAACATAAGCCTGACTTAGTGGCAATTGAAAAACTTTTTTTCTTTAAAAATGCAAAAACCGCTTTCGGAGTAGGCCAAGCCTGGGGTGTCATCCTATTAACAGTAGCCAAACAAAAAATTCCCATAGTTGAGCAAACCCCACTTCAGATCAAACAATCTGTCACGGGCTATGGCCAGGCGAATAAAGAACAGTTACATAATATGTTAAAAATAATATTCAAAATATCATCCATACCAAAACCTGATGATATCGCCGATGGTATTGCCTGTGCTTTTTGCGCAGCTCAAAAAACAAGAAACATTTCAAGACTATAAAAATATTTCTATGGCTAATAAGTTAAAAATAGCGTCAATCTCAGCTGAAGTTGCCCCTTTTGCTAAAGCTGGCGGACAAGCAGATGTGGCACGATCACTTCCTAAGGCTCTGCGTCGCTTAGGTCATGAAGTTATTGCGATTATGCCCCTACATGGTTTTATTGATACCGACAAACACAGGCTAAAAATGATTGCTGAAAACGTTCCTATTCGAATAGACAAGGACAACACACAGAACGTAAATTTTTGGCAGGGCGAACTAATGGATGGTCTGCCAATCTTCTTTGTCGATCATGCCGGCTACTTTGGCAAGTATAAATTTATCTACGGTTCTAAGAATGATAACCGTCGTTTTCTTTTCTTTTCTCTGGCAGCCCTTAAACTTTTGACTATTATTGATTTCAAACCGAACATTATTCACTGTCACGAGTGGCACACAGGCCTGATACCCTATTTTCTTAAAAAACGGTTTCAGAACAACTCATTTTATAAATCTACCGCCACCTTGTTTACCATACACAACTTAGCTTTTCAAATGGGACAAGACTGGTGGACCGTACCGCATGATAAAAAGGACTTTGGTCACGCACGCTTACCAATTTTTTCGGATAAAGCTTCAATCAGCTGTATAAATTTTGCCAAGCGTGCCATCCTTTATGCTGATATCATTAATACGGTTTCAGAACAATACGCCCAAGAAATTCTGACTAAAGAGTTTGGTCAAGATCTTCATAGGATTCTACTACATCGCAAAGATCGTCTTTTTGGAATAATTAATGGCATCGATTATTTTGATTTTAATCCTGCTACCGACCCGGGCTTGAAAGTAAATTATGATTTTAACACATTAAACAAAAAAGAGAGAAATAAGCTTTTTCTACAAAAAGAATTTTCACTTCCTCAAGATGCAACGATACCGGTCATCGGTATTGTTTCCAGAATTACCGAACAGAAAGGGTTTGATCTCATTAGAGAAATAATGGAACCTCTAATGACCCGTGATCTTCAACTGATTATTGTCGGTAATGGTGAGCGCCGTTATGAAAACTTTATTAGAAAAGTCACAAAAAAATATCCAAAAAAAATTGGTTCTCACTTAAAATTTGACACAAAGAAAGCCAGCCAAATATATGCGGGATCTGACATATTTCTTATGCCTTCACGTTTCGAGCCTTGTGGGTTGGGCCAGCTCATCAGTCTACGCTATGGTTCTGTGCCTATTGTCAACGCCGTTGGTGGCTTAGTTGACACAATTACCGACTATGACCCGACAACCAAGAAAGGTACCGGTTTTGTCTTTAAGGCTTACGACCCCAGATATCTACTTATGGCTATCGCACGGGCTATTGAAAACTACAAACACGTAGAAGCCTGGAGTGATCTGGTCAAACATGGTATGCAACAAAGCTACTCATGGGAAATTCCGGCTAAAAACTATGTTAAACTATATAATCTCGCTTTACGGCGCGTACGTCAGAAGGTATAATAAAAGCCAATGGCTAAGATAACTTGGGCAAACATTTTTCATATATATCAGCCTCCTGATTGGAACAAAGCTGTTGTCCTAAAGGTAGTTCGTGAATCATATCAGCCTTTTTTTCAAAAGCTCATTAAACATCCTAATGTTAAAATAACTCTGAATATCTGTGGTTCTCTTACTGAACAGTTATATATCTTAAGTTGTGGCCCAGTCTTAGAAAATATCAGACTTCTGGCCGAACGAGGGCAGATTGAATTTACTGCCTCTATGAAATATCATGCCCTACTTCCCTTTATACCTGAGTCAGAAATTAAACGACAGGTTCAATTAAACTATGACATCAATCGTAAACTCATTGGAGCTACCTATAAACCCAAAGGTTTTTTTCTTCCTGAGATGTGTTATAGCCGTCAGTCAGCCGATGTCATAGCTCGTCTAGGTCACCCCTGGATAATACTCGATGAAATATCATATAACGGTAAGGTGGGAGAGGTCAGCTTTGATGAGGGATATAGCCTTGACTCCAGTTCATTAAAAATAATCTTTCGTAACCGCGACGTAAGTGATATGTTCTTCATGGATATTCTCAAGTCAACATCTGCTTTTCATGAAAAAATAGAACAGGACAATCGCTCTAATAAAAACCTTATCACTAGCTGTGACGGAGAAAATCTGGGCCATCATAATCCTGCCCTTCTCAAAGTCTGGTTTGACCTTGTGTCCTCTCCAAAATTTACCACCGTTACAATAAGTGAAGTTCTTTCCAGCTATACAAAGTTTGTCTCAGTAAAACCAGTTCCATCAAGCTGGGCATCGCGTGAATCGGAGCTTAAAAACAAAGAACCTTACTATCTTTGGGAAAGTCGCCACAACCTGATTCAAACAAATCAATGGAAGCTGACCAAATTAGTTTTGCAACAGATAAAGCATACTGGGACTGATAACATAAATTACCAACGAGCTCGTAATCTTCTGGATAAAGCTCTGGCCTCTGATCAATACTGGTGGGCCTCTGCCTCACCCTGGTGGAATGTCGAAATAATCTCCGTATCGTCCGCAAAGCTTATCAGGGTGCTTCATTTATTAGGTGTTAATAAAACCGTATTATCCAAAGCTAATAAGTACTATGACAACATAATAAAAATCAGCCATCAGTGGCAAAGTTCAGGCAAAGCAGAACAATCAAAAAAGAACTATCTAGCTTCAGAAGATTTCACACGCTATTTTGGTGGTGAAAAAGTAAATTAATAATGTAAAGTTCATAATTAATAATATAT